>JAJRUR010000044.1 GCA_024277695.1 Bacteroidota bacterium
ATAACTAAATAACTGATCTAATGCTAGGGGTATGATAATTTTTGCAACCATAAGTGTAGAAAAATAGCATTAATTAAAAGAATAACACCATTTCCACTTCTGCTAATTTCTTCGAACGATTATTCTTCGGCTCACTTGCGTGTCGTGATTTGTAAGCCTTAATAGATATACTCCATCAGAAAGCCGGGGGAGATGTATTTTTGTAGGCAACAAAACCTCCTGCTGATTATAAAGCTGTCTTCCATTTATATCCATTAATCGAATACTGGTCTTTAACGGAGTGTCAGAGTCTATAAGAATATAATCTGATGATGGATTTGGTGCGATCGATATATGCTCCAATCCAACTTCTGTTGTTGTGCTACTCACTATACAATCTACCACCGGTGCGTCGTCTTTGAACTCCAGATCTTCATCTCCGCTTTGGTACAGAGATACTCCAAAAAAGAATAAAAACATTTCATCGGTAGTCTCTTCACCTACGGAGACATCTACAGGAGGGTTACTTGGGTTGCGCTCGTTATTGGTGGTATTGTCATAAGTAATGGCACCGTAGATTATACTTCCGGAAGGAACCACAATCGGTTTTTTAAATGTATAATTGAGTTGCCAATCAAAGTCCCATTTAGGAATGTTGATGATGTCTAATGTATCTCCCATTGGTGTGACAGCGTAGGCGTTCATAGACCTTGCGATCAGATGTGCATGAGGTGAGACAGCCAACAGGACAATATCCGCAGGGATGACTTGGCGCGCATGAAAAGTCTTTATCGTATTGGCCGGTATCCATAACGGGCCATCCGTCAGATTGCTAAAATGATTAAGGATAGGTACGGCATTGACTCCTCTGATTTCTGCATCCGGATCAGCAAATTTGAAACGAATCGAAGTAGCGTCTTTTTCGCCTGATGATCCTTCAGGATAATGTGTTTGCATCACGATATGTCCACCTCCCGGAATGGAAAATCCAAATCCTTCAGGAGCAATATTGGCACTCCCACCGGGCACCCATCCACCGATAAGATTTACAGAATTGCTACCGAAACCACCAAAGCAATAATACCCGGGACCTGGATCTTCCTCATCTAATATGACTACAGTATTCTCAGCATCCCATCCATATAGGCTATGATGTACGATATTGGTATTGCCGGGTTGTACTTCCGAGCCTATGATCCATTTTTGTTCCATTTCTCCCCAAGGCTCTACAAAACACCGAAAATCATCTTCATCTACAGCTTGAGAAGTGTATTCTTCAAACTCTATGACAACATCCGGGTCGGGAATGGCCTCTGTAACAAACTCCGTAGGGGCATCAGGTGCTACATCAGGGTTTCCTTCGGGTGCATCATTATTGACCCAGTCCACAATCGTTTGGATCTGCTCATCTGTCAAGGACATATCGTTGCGAAATGCAGTATGACCGCGCTCTGCTCTCCATGGAGGCATAAATTTGGTTTCAACTGCCCATTTTATATTGGCTCGATTGTTAAAAGCATCCTGATAGCTGAGTAGCGAAAAAGGGGCGATGCCTTCCGGATTGTGACATCCACTGCATTTGTTATAAATGATACAAGCTACGTCTTCTGACCAAGTGACAGCATCTTGTCCTACAAGCGTGATTAGATTTATAATTGCAAAGAATATAGTGATTAAAATTCTCATATAATTTTTGTTATATCTTTTTAAAACCCCGTCCAAAAACGAAGATAGGATTATTTGCGGTAATTACTAGGGAGTGCATTCAATTTGTGGTGCATTTTATCTTTCAATATCAAGAAAATATTGGGCAAATGGAGAACTACAGTCGGATTTTTCCTATCGAATAATCGTAAAATCTCCCTTATAAAGCCTAGTGATACCATCTACGAATTCTATCTCAGCAAAATAGACGAATACTGCAGGATCTACCGCTCTCCCGTTGAGCGTACCATCCCATATCGTGCGGCTTTGGAGTATGGGCAGGTTTGTTCGTTGGATGACTCCATTACCCCAACGATCAAAGATCAGGATGCGTTTTACTTGTTTTACCTCATCGGGATTTCCATAAATACCAAAATAATCATTGCTCCCGTCATGATTAGGTGTGATGGCATTGGGTATATAGACATTGCGGTCAAAGATTACTCTTATACGAAGATAATCCGTCGCACTACAGCCCTGATCATCGATTACGGTGACTTGTAGTGTAGTCAATCCGGGAGAGGGGTCTAAAAAAGCACTAGTAAGCAGACACTGAGTACACTCAATGCGTTCAGGTTTATCCCAAATAATGGTATCGGGATCTATATTCGTAATGATCTGGATACTTACGTGATCTCCCGGCGAGATTTCGATGTCACTACCGAGGTCTACAAACACCTCATGCCCTTGATCGATCGTGATTTCGGACTGCCAACTGCAGTTCGATTCGTTGCGGATGTTCAAAGAGTAGCTACCCGGGAGCAGGCCTCGGATCAGTTTATCCTGAGGAAGGGATATATAGTCGCTCCCATCCACCGAATAGCTCAGATTGTTTGATTGGGGGGAGACTTGTGTTATTCGGATCGTCCCTGTAGCATCAATACAAGCCGGCGCTATGCTCTGATATTCTACATCCAATGCTCTGAAGTTTAACGCTACGTTGATCGTCGAATCACAGCCTGCATCATTCCTTAGCAGTTCTTGACCGGTAGGGTGATTTTGATCGTAGATATTTCCGTTGATAGTTATGCTTTGGTTATTACAGAGTGTATCATCGATTATCGAGAAAGTCGGCTCTAAAAGTTCTATATTGACCACGATGATCGAGTCGCAACCTTGTTCATTGGCTGCAGCCAAAAGAATACTATCAGCCAAATGAGAGGCATCAAAGCGTACACCGGCGATCGTAAGAAAATCTCCTCGGCATAAAGTCTCCGAGATGTGTTGGACCGTAGTGGGGCATAAGGCAGAACATGATCCGGGGTCGAGGAGTTGAAAGCTTACAGAACAGTTTGAGTCAGTAGCATCCGTAATCGTAATGATGACATTGCCGGCGCCGGCTGAGCCGGATTGAAGTTGAAAAGTTGTTGGCATCCCATAGTTTGCTGTATTGGGAGTGATAGTACCGGTATTGGCAGATAGTTGGTAACTCGTACTCAAAAGATTCCCTGTAGGGTTGAGTACAAACTCAAGGATATCATCTGAGTTATCAGAGGGTGTGCCATTGTCGGAGCAAGATGCCGGTATCTGCCCCGGATCGTCTAGCTGGCAGACATCATCAGAACAAGTTCCTGGATCTGCCAATTCGATGGCAATCGTACAATTGGGATCTGATGCATCGGTAATTGTGATAAATAGATTACCGCCTCCGGCTGATCCATTCTGAAGACGGAACACTGTTGCTATGCCATAACTACCACTGGTGGGCATAACTGTACCACTACTTACAGTGATATTGTAAGTAGTTCCCAATAGAGTACCTATTGGGTTGAGTTCAAACTGAATGGCATCATCCGTATTATCAGAAGAAGTGCCATTATCCAAGCAGATCACTCGATCGAGTCCGGGGTTGCTGAGCTGACAAGCATCATCGGAGCAACTACCCGGATCCAGCAGTTCGATGTCGATGCTACAGTTTGGATTGGATGCATCGGTAATCGTAATGATGACATTGCCGGCACTGGCCGAACCGGCTTGGAGTTGAAAACTTGTGGGAGCACCGTATGCAGCTGTTGTCGGGGCAATCGTACCACTGCTGACAGATACATTATAGTTAGTGCCGAGTAATGCGCCGGTGGGATCGAGCACAAAGGCGATGATGTCGTCCGAATTGTCAGCGGATGTCCCATTATCCAGACAACGAATTTGTTGTAGTCCGGCATTGTCCAATTGACAACTGGCATCAGAACAATGCCCGGGATCCATGAGCTCTATCGAAAGGCGACACTGTACATCATTGGCATCGATGAGGGTGATAGTGACATCACCGGCACCGGCAGATCCGTTTTGTAGTCTGAAAGATGTAGGCATACCAAAGGATCCGGTATTTGGAGTAATTGTGCCTGAACTGACTTGTACTATATAGCTGCCGGAGCTTGCATTTCCGAAAGGGTTGAGAACAAATCGGAGATAATCATCCGTGCTATCGGCAGGTGTTGCATTATCGACACAGCGAAGACTATCAAGTCCTGCAGAAACTATCTGACAGTTGACACCGGAGCAATTGCCCGGATCTATGAGCTCTAAAGTAATGGTACAGTCAGGGTCCAAAGAGTCTCTGACGGTGATAAAAATATTGCCACTACCTGCAGATCCTGTGTTCAGTTGAAAGTTCGTTGGACTACCATACGGAGCAGAATTGGGTGAAACCATACCACTGCTTACGGTGACGAAATAGCTGTTGCTGAGGTCTATTCCTGAGGGATTGAGTCTGAATCGAATGATATCATCGGTACTATCTTGAGGAGATGTATTATCGTCACAAATGACCTGATCTAGACCGATATCAGTCAGCAGGCAGTTGTCACAATCTTCTACTAAGACATCAATAGTAGCCGGTCGGGCACACTGACCGTCATCGGGCGTAAAGGTCAGGGTGTGCGTACCGACACCTGCGACAGGAGGCTCAAATTCATCACCAAAGCTATTGACTCCGGTACCTGTCCATACACCGATGATGCCATCTTGGCGAAAAGGAAGCACTGCAAAGAGGTCATCTTCGCAGAATGGTCCTAAAGGATCCAATTGGGGAACTACTGCTGAGTCGATTTGTATCTCGATTTGGATTTTTTCCGAACAAGCGTCTGGGGCAGGGTGAAAGGTCGCTATCAGTAGAGGTCCGTCAGTAGCCGGATTGACCGTTGGTGGAAACCAATACCCGTCAATGCCATTATTAGAAGGAACAGGCAGCACAAATTCATCATCCAATTCGCAAAAAGGATCGATTGGATCAAAGGTAGGTGTTACTACAGAATTGATGGTTATAGTCATCGAGGTCGTATCTGCACACTCAAAAGCTAAAGGCGTAAAAATGGATTTGAATACAGGTCCATCAGTAGCCGGATTGACATCCGGAGGATCCCAAGATCCTACAATTCCATCATTGGAAGTGGTGGGCAAAAAGATTCTTATGTCTGTCTCACATAGTGGACCTATTGGATCGAAATGAGGTGTAAGGGTCGTATCGATTACTATTTCCATTGTCACCTGTTCCGAACATTCGTCTGTCTGCGGCGTAAAAGTAGAAGTAAATAGCGGCCCGTCAGTAGAGGGATCTACCTCAGGCGGATCCCAAGTCCCTTCTATTCCATTAGTTGAGGTGGTAGGCAGCGTTACGACAGGGTCTGTCTCACAATAAGGGCCAAGTTGGTTAAATGTTGGTGTCACAGGCTCGTATTCGGGGATTGTTACTTCCAGACAACGTTCATTGCCTTGAGCATCTCTTACGATTACCGTATATGTACCCGAAGTGACATCTGTGAGGTCTTCAGGGTCATCAAAGTCTCCGGTGCCATCATTGTCCCAGTCAAATGTATACGGAGGGAACCCGTTTCGTACTGTAAGGTCTATACCTCCACCGGGTTGAGAGTCTCCGTCACAGGCTGGCGTGATGACTATGTCTACTTCGATTTCGATTTTATCACCACACTCTCTAAGTTGGACTAGGTCCAAAAAGACATATGTGCGGGGAGCAGGGCAAAGGGAGCCTATAGCAAACCGATTATAAGGTCTTGCCGGCATAAAACAGTCGGATTGATTAAAAACCCATCCCTGGTCACCCGAAAAGTTGTAGGTCAAAGTACTCAATAAATCCCATTGCGCTCCGGGACAGTCAGTGCCGGGTGCATTGGGCGGTACATCGATAGCTCCCCAAATTGCCAAATCAAACGGATGTGCCACAGGCCAAGTTGTATTATCCTCATTAAAGCCTAAGTAAGCACTAAAAAAATACATTTGATTGACATCCATCGGATTAGTACTATTCGTATGTAAAAACTCATTCCAACCCGGCTCATAAACTAATCCTGTACAGGCTTGACCATCCGGATATCCGACCGGTGGCGGAACATTTGCAAAGGTCATTCCTCCACAGTCATTGTAGTAATCCGGCGTCGCATTATTAAAGTTAAACCAATTATCTGCACATTCGATCATACTCAGTCCATTACAGCACGAGTAATCCTCAAACGATGAATTTAAAAACTGCGAACCCGAAGTATTATCGCATTGTCCTCTAAGGATGGACGCGATCAGCATAGAGTATAATATTATCTTTACTCTCATTTTGGATGGAGTTAGAACTTCGGTCATTATTTACATTCTCTTTTAACCAAAAAATCGAGCTATTTGTAGCACTTTTTTCGATATAAATAACAAATTAAAAAGGGTGATTGCGCCACAATATAATAATAAATCTAAATAACTCGATGAGTTAGGAGGCAGCATCAGGAAAATTTTAGGCAAATAGATGGTGTTTTATGATCTACTGCACAGACCAATCTAACAAAAAGATACTATTGCACCAC
>JAJRUR010000045.1 GCA_024277695.1 Bacteroidota bacterium
CGTCTCCGAAAGATGAGACTGCTTCGTCGTGCCTTCTCGCAGTGACGAATTATTCCCCTTTGGAGGGGCTAGGGGGAGGACAACCCCTTCGGAATTTGCAAATAAATTTGCAAAGCCATTTGTGTGCCGTCTCCGAAAGATGAGACTGCTTCGTCGTGCCTTCTCGCAGTGACGGACAGTCTCCGTAGGATGCGTCTGTTTCGTCGTACTTCCTCGTAGTGCTTCGGATTACAATCTTGTCAGCAAAGCGATAGCTTGTGTTCTGCTATTTACGTTGAGTTTGATAAAGATACGTTTGATATAGGTCTTTACTGTATTAATGCTGATATGATATTGGGAAGCAATCTCTTTATTAGATAATCCTTCGGATATCGAACAAAGGATCAAATATTCTTTAGAGGATAAGGGTGCATCGATGTGTTCATTGATTTTGGACAGAGAGATGTGTTTTGATTTTGGAGTTCTAGCCAGCGTCATTTCGATATTGGCGATGATGTCATTTTTCTTAAATGGTTTTACAATAAACCCTCCCGGCTTAACTTCTCTAGCTATCCTCAGAGTATCAGTATCCGAATAGGAGGTAATAAAAATAAAAGGAATTTTATACTTTTCATTAATTATCCGTGCTATATCAAATCCGGACGTAGAGGGGTCTAATGCGATATCTAATAAGACCAAATCGGGATTTCTCGTATGCAACATATCAAGCCCATGGGTTCCAGTATTTGCGATACCCGCAATTTGATATCCACTATTTTTTAGCATCATGGCCAGGTCTTCTGCTATGATCGGTTCGTCCTCAACTATGAGTATTTTAGTCATCATGTTTTGTGTTTGATGGAGTGAATATTCTATTTTGCTCAATAACTGTTCCAAGTCGTCCTTGGATTCTTGAAGCTTTTGTATTTGTTGGTTCGTTTTTGATATTGGGATGATTTTACCCATAATTATGCTGCTTTTTTATAATTGTGGATGCTTACCCTAACTGATGTGCCCTGCTGGTTTATGATTTCTATGGAAGCATCGAGCTTTTGTCTGAAAGACATGATGAGTTTATTGCCAAAACTATTGGAGGATAGAAATTTTTCTTGAGTCATCCCTATACCATTGTCCGAAACTTCGAGATAAAGTGCATCATCAATTTCTTTGAATTGGATAGTTAACACTCCCTTCTCCCCGTGTTCATCCCATGCATGCTTGAGAGCGTTACTGACTAATTCATTGACGATAAGACCAATGGGTACCATAGTGTCCACATCGATACGGATAGATTCTATCTCTTTTTTTAATTGAAGCTGATGTTCTTCAATGTCATACGAGTCGAGCAACGAATCGATCAATTCATCAAAATATTCTTTACTGTCTAGACTGGTGATATGGTCTTTTTGATATAAATATTGATGAATGAGTGCCATAGAGGCGACCCTGTTTTTTCCCTCGGTGATGGCAGCCAGTGCTTTTTCATTAGATATATAATTGGATTGAAGGTTGAGCAGGCTACTGATGACTTGTAAGTTGTTTTTGACACGGTGGTGAATTTCTTTGAGCAGAATATCTTTATCTTCCAGTGCCTTGGTAATGATATTGTTCTGTTGTCTGATTTTGTTGCGTTGTTTGGACAGTTTTATCAAGAAGTATCCTAGCGCCAGCAGACCTATCACCAAACCCAAAAGCCCATACCTTTGCATGGTTATGCGATGGCTTTGGAGCATTTTGTCATTTGAGAGTTGAACGATTTGTTTTTCTTTTTTTGCACTTTCGTATTTGATTTGGAGTTCATTGGCGGTGCTTTCCAGTTTTTCGGTAGCTATGCTATCATTGAGGGTTTTCCATTTTTCATGATATTGGAGGGCATCTGCATAATGGCCAAGACCTTTATGCGCCTCGTAGTAGGATTGATATACGAGTAGCTTCTGATCTTTTCGCAGGGGCATTTTGTCCACTTTTTGGGCCAACTGTAGTCCTTTGGAGTATCTCCCTGTTTCGGTCATCAATCCTGCTTTGGATATATAACCATAAGGTAGCAACCAAGGTACTTTGGATTTTTTGGCCAGTTGGATGCTCTGGTCAAAGAGCGTTTGGGCTTTGTCATATTGCTTGTGTGCTTGATAGGCTAATGCTAGATTGTAGGATGAAATAAATTGATTAGGGATATTGTCTGTATCCATAACCAATTCATGGTATTTGGAACTGTAATACATACTGCTATCTATGTTTTTTAAAACATCAAAAGATACGCTAAGCGAATTATAAATGCCCATCAGAGCAGTAGGAATATTTTTTGCCAATGGAATCAAAGAATGCGCCTTGCTGATGGCATCATCTGTCCGGTGCAGGTAATTGAGCAGCTGACATTCTTGTGTGGTTGCCAGAACATAGCGCATCGTATCGCGAATAGACCATAAATGATCAGCAGCCTCTTTGATCATCATTAGTGCTTTGTCATTGAGCTCATTATGCCGATATATAGTAGCCAGTTTGAGTTTTGCTGTACCCATCTCCAAGCGTCTTTTTTTTCGTAACCTCTCTTTATGAGAATTTTTATATTCATCCAAATTTTGGTAAAGATCGTGATGTGCCCAAAGATATTGTTCTGCGGTTTTCATGTCTCCGGTGTGGTAATACAACTCTCCTATGTGATAGTCAAGGGACTTGAAATAGTCTTGATTATTGAATAGAGCCGAATTTTTTAGTTTTTCCAAAAACACAATACCAAACTCCGGGTCAGTATTGCGATACGAATATCCTATTTCGTGTAGGTGAAGTATTTTTGAGCTATCCTCAGCGATGGTATCTGCGGTAGCCCAAAGGCTGTCGAGATTGGGTTGTGCCATACCAAGATATACTACTCCTATCCACAAACAAATACTGATAAAAAGTCTATGTAAACCTTGGTAATTCATTTTTTTTGGTTTTAGATGGATACGATAAGCTATACACATGATAGTATTTTTTTCAGTTAGCTAATAGATACTTTCACTGGTACTTGCTCACAAAGTACAAAAATACTATGTATAAGCTAGGGCTTTGTCACCCAAAAGTGTGATGGAAGAAAAACAGGCATGCCTAATAGAGAGAAGCTTAAACCATGTCCATCCATAAAATACTGCTATCAGATTACTCGAATCATTTTGCTAGAATTAGTACCTTATGCCTTTGGTCTAATAGCGTTGGAGTTTTTTGCAAAAATATGGTGGGAATTACAATAAAGATCCTCCTCAGGAATGAAGGCAGCCTATCCATCTACTTTTTAATATGAATAGAAGTAGGAATAGGAGAACTTCATAATGCCATAGACAAGAATGGGGATTGAAAAAAGATTGTTAGTTTTACATCCCAATAGTATTTGGTCGGACGTAGCTTATGGCCGGACAAGAATATAGAATGGCGTATATTATTTTTTTTTGGAAAAAATGGCAATTTGATGAAACTAAAAAATTATTACTGTGGCAAATGGGTAGAGGGAGAAG
>JAJRUR010000001.1 GCA_024277695.1 Bacteroidota bacterium
GCACTCGTATCTCGATTGATCACAAGACTAATCAATACCGAGTCACCGCTAGAGATCGTTATATCTTCAATGGGTTCTAAGGTCAGTTCAGTAGCTGCTTGGACATCAAACATAGTCTCAAAAGTACAGCCATCATCATCTACAATGGTCAAGAGATAATTACCCGGAGCTAATCCTGTGATTAAGCCTGAGGTAAATGTGCCGACTCCGTCGATGACATAACTGTAGGGAGGTATGCCACCAATTACTCTGATGACAGATAGCACTCCGTCTCCGCCTCCATCGCATCTTTCGTCTTGGACATCCAATTCTACTCCGCTCAAGGTATTCGGGTCTTGAGTTACTAAAACAGAATCGACCTGCATACAGCCCGTCACATTATTGATCACTTCTAATCGATACCATCCTTGGGAGTCCACTTGCATTGTGGCATTTGTAGCTCCGGTGAGCAACATTCCGTTTTGATACCATTGATAGCTGAAGTCCGGTCCTGTAGAAGTCCCGGATCCACCTACCATACCGCTTCGAGTAGTACATCCAAAGAACAAATCAGCTCCTGCATCTACTGTCGGTAAAGGCAAAATATCTATCTCCACCGTTTGACGCTCTGCCGCACATGGACCATAAGGGCCTACGACATACTCGATGACATACCTTCCGGGCTTCATATTGACTGTGCGGAGATTACCCGTTTGTGCATCGAACTGCACTCCATCAAAGTCGGGCGCTTGTGTCATGCTCAGAATACCACCGGCATCTTCACCCTGCAATATATCAAAAATATTGTACTGGATATCTTCACCTTGGCACTGCGTGATCGTCATTCCTGTACCCGGATTTGGGACTCCGAATACTCTGATCTCCTGTCTGGACGAATCCGGACAGATATCTCCAAAATTGGTAGCTTTGAACTCGATCACATATATTCCGGTATCTGCACCTTGTATCGACAAGTTTGTACCTGTAATACTAAGAGGATTTGCTCCCGGAGGAGTAGAAATGATAGACCAAACGCCATCAAATGTTATATTCTTATACTGGTCCAAATCACGATTAAGTTCGCTTTGGCACAGATCGGGTATAGTCAAGATATCAATGGTAGGGCAAGTACATGTATCTGTTACTGTGAGTACTAGCGTATCTACGGCATTGGCACAAGCCATTAGGGGCAAACCTGTCGTATATTCAAATCGGTACATGCCGGGAGCTATTCCTGTAAAGTCCAAAATGGGCAAAGTCCCAATCCCTCCCGAATTATCGATATCTACCCAACTGCCCGAACGATCACCTGAGATGATATAATTAGAAAAATCGATCAAAGTGGATTGTCCCGGAAAATCCTTATTACAGACCTCGATTTGTTCCTCGATTTGGACTGTTGGAGGTGTTTCGAAATCAGGCATAACGCTCGCATTGGGCATAATGCTACATTGAGGACCACCGGATTCGCTTAATTCTATGAGCGTAAATGTTGTATTCGCTTGCGTCATCAATACGCGCACCGAATCTATTCCATTTAGTCCATTAAAATTGTAAAAATTGGTACCATCAGTCAATCGAATATTGAAAGGTCCGGTACCTTGGAATGCAAAATATAAAGTAATACTGTCACCAAGACAGTTTTGATCTGAAGAAAACATTGTGGTAAAAACCGGATTTTGATGCCATGTCAAACGTACAACCGCCGGAGAAAAACTAAAACAGGGATCACCGGTATCAACTTGGCCAGCTCCTGAATCATTGCCTGCAAGGGTTATTATGATGTATGTTCTACCATATTGCATTGGAGGAACAAATGCAATATTGCTATCCGGAAATCGTGCCACTATCTGGAATAAAATCGGGTCAAAAACGCCCCACTCGAGCAGATCATTAGCATCGAGTACCGGAAGTGTATCAAAGTTTACAGTAAAAATCTCGCCTTCGCATAGCGAGTCTACTACCGGTATCAAATCTCCGGCATCTGTCATACATCTACAATCTGCCGTATCAGCTACAATGTCCGTACCACAACCATACCGATCCACTATCTGAAAAACAAAAGAATCCGATCTCAATATATCATCCGACTCAAACAAACGTCCTGTCAGTGTACCACCATACAAACCACGCGGGTCTGTTACTACATAAGAGCTGCTATCTCCACCTTCGATTCTCAAAGTCACCCGATATGTAGTATTATCATCAGCACAATCAAAAGAAGGTACTCCTACAAACCGAGGTGCATCTCTGAAAACAATCTCCACGGTATCTCGCGCTATGCACCCTGCATTATCCTCTTGCCACTCAAAAAGATAGCTGCCATAAGCATCTACTATAACATCTGTCATCATGACATTGGGTAGAGTGAACATTGCATTTCCTGCACCGGAAACGAGTGACCACTGACCTTGTCCTATACTCGGAATCGCTATCAAAGTATAAGACAGTCCGCAAGTATCGTCATCCATTCCGGCATCTGCAATCGGATTTTCATACCATACCACCGGTTGGCCCGGTGCTACTTGTAGGCAAGGATCCGCTTGATTGAGGCTATCGGCCAATATATCACCTACGACCACCGATATATATAAGGTGTCATTGAGGGGATATGTTATCTTATAGATAAAAATACTATCCGATCGTATTTCGTAGATCTGATTACCCAGAGTGGTAGAAGAACCCGAATGTAGTACATACACTAGCGTATCGTTGTCATCTTGGACAGGTGGTGTCTTTATAGTGACTATGGCGGTATCTCCTTCACAAAGCTCGATCAAATCTTCAAACATTTCTCCGGCCTCATTATCGCAGTCACATGCTACTGTTCCTGTCAGTTCATTGGACATACAACCCAAAGCATCTGTCATACTGACGCGATAATCTGTTCCAACAGCTATGTCGCTGATCTCGTACACTCCGGGGCTTATCTCACTACCGGCAGGTGTCGAATTCCAAGTATATGGTGATTGGCCTCGATCTACTCTTACACGTATAGTATAGTCCAAATTGGTCGAACCACAAAAACTCGTATCTATAGATATTTCCGGTGACTGGGCAAAAGTAATATCTACTGATGCCGAATCATAGCAACCAAATTGTTCTTCTACCCACTGAAATTCATAGGTACCTACTGCACTTACTGTCACATCTGTGGTGGCCATACTCGAGTCAACAAATGACGAAGTACCGGGACCAAATACTTGTGTCCATACCCCGTCTCCTGTACCCGGTGATGCCGATAATGTAGTACTCAGACTACCACAAATAGTGTCAGGAACTCCCGGATTTATCGTTGGGCCTTCTAAGATCGTTACTTCAAAATCAGGTATTTCTCCAATGCACTCGCCCTCGACCACCAGACTCACTACTCCTGTACCTCCACTGAGCCAGTTGGCTCTAATAATTGAGGTTCCTTGGCCTGAAAGGATTGTGCCATTGGCATCTATTGACCAAATATAGTCCGTAGCAGCAGCAAAAAGCCCAACCGAGTACTCTCCGATCTCCCCAACACATAGAGAGTCAGGGCCTACGATCGAATCCGTCACTGTACCCGTTCCGTCATCAATAACCTCATAAGTATATGGACCAAATACACAGGTCTCAGAGTCTGCGCCTAAATATTGTAGCGTGATGGTCAATGTATAAACCCCGGGACCGGTAACCCAAACCACAGTATCATCCGGAAACCCAATCATATTGTTCTGTTCATCACGCCAGTCAAATTCCCATAATAAATCTATATCGTCTAAAGGTGGTGTGAAGGTAAGATGTGACACACCCAAAGCAATCGAATCCGCACATCCAAACTGAATCGTAGTATCCAAAGGTCCTTCTACATTTAATACTACCAATGTCAGCTCAATCATACTATCACAAAATACAGGATCATCATCATATGTACATGGATTGCTCGGATTACAATTGTACTCGGATGCTCCGGGCAGTGTCATATTATAATTGCTTACGGGTCCCGTAAATGGTGGATCCATAGATTCGTCCTGTCCCGGGTGCACATAAGGAAGCATGTCTGCACATATTGCTCGTGTCACCGGCTCGGGAACCGGCTCGGGAGATACATCCAAGTAAAGATTATAGTTAAAATCACATCCGATGTCATTGTTCCACGCTAATACATGGAGACCTGGCTGATCGATATCTTGATCAAAAAACATATAATCGTCCAAATCTTCATAGCAGATACAAACACAAGTATCTATATCTGCTAACTCATAGACTTCAATAGTCTGACATATTTGACTGTTTTCATCACAAAAATTAATCGCTTTGACGCAAATTTGATAGCTTCCTGCCATGCTTGGTATAAGTGGAATCGTATAGGTCTGTCCCTCCGTAGTATCCACAGAGCCATCCCAAAACTCCCATGCATAAGACTCTTCAAAGCCACCCGAAGTCTCTAATATTGTATAGACTTGGTTTTCAGCTCCGGCACATATAGGATCCTGTGGGGCAATACCGGGTCCTGATAAGTCTCCAGGTCCGTTAAATTCATCAATTTCCAAGGCACCGGGTCCCCCATCAATAATGTCTATCTCTACATGACACATATCTCCTGAACAACCATCGATCAATATAGTATATCGCTCTCCTAATTCATAATTATTGGATACTGCCCTTACTGTATCATCTGTACACCCACATTGAGAAAAAATAGGTTGATTACTATCACAGTCCGGATAGATACCAACTTGAATTCCAAAACTTGGAACCGGGCCGATCCATACTGTATCACAATCTGAAGGTATAATCAGTATCTCCAAAGTCGTAGAACTCGCAACAAAGGTGATATAACTAGGATTCTGCAATGTACTCGTTGCACAACCGGGAATGGGCTCACTATTGGAGCTACCCGTATCTGTCATATCGGTACAATAATCCTCCAAGTCATTGAGGTCACAATAGGCATTATCTTCTGCCTCCTCACAAGTATCAA
>JAJRUR010000046.1 GCA_024277695.1 Bacteroidota bacterium
GCATCCTATCTATGGAATGATATTACACATCCGAGTTGGCATAGCTATTTTTATTGGTTGATTTTGGTCAGTTTGATTTTTTTTGGCTTGGAGATATTGTTTCCTTGGAGAAAAGACCAAAAAAGATTTAGGAAGGACTTTTGGTTGGATGCCTTCTACATGTTTTTTAATTTCTTTTTATTCTCTTTAATCATATATAACGCTGCATCTGATGTGGTAGTAAACCTATTCAATAACGCGATCAAAGGGATTTTAGGATTTGACCTTCAAGCCAATAATCCGATGCGTCATTTGCCGATGTGGGCGATTTTGTTGATAGGGATGGTCGTGCGAGATTTTGTTCAGTGGTGGGTACATCGTTTGCTGCATCGTGTGGATTTTTTGTGGGAGTTTCATAAAGTACATCATTCAGTTGAAGAGATGGGTTTTGCCGCTCAGTTGCGCTATCATTGGATGGAAAATATAGTCTATCGTTCTATTGAGTATATTCCACTGGCTTTGTTGGGTATAGGACTTTATGATTTTTTTATTATCCATATTTTTGCATTGGCATGGGGACATTACAATCATGCTAATATTTCTAACCATTCTCAGGTAGCAGGGGCAATTTTAGGGGCCTTGGTCGGAGTAGTATTTGTGACGGGTTTTGCGGATGTACATGTGTTAGATGGTAGCTCTATATATGTAAAAGTTATCACATTTTTTGGACTCATATTTTTTGGATATTTTGTTATGGGTCCGGTGATGAAGTACCTGTTTAACAGTCCGGAAATGCATATTTGGCATCATGCGCATGATCTTCCCCGAGATAGGCGATATGGTATCAATTTTGGATTGACTCTTGCGATATGGGACTATATATTCGGCACAGCCTATATCCCGTATGAAGGTCGGGATATCCAACTGGGATTCGAAGGTATTGAGCAGTTTCCCGATGATTTTATTGGACACAATCTTAATGGAATCTTACCAAAGTAACTTGGAGATGAATACAAGCTGCATCTTTTTTGATGTGTGCTATGGTTTGTCCGTGATATAGTATTATATTCGGACTATGAAAGGCTGGCATTTCGCACAGATTATTAGTATTTCCAGATTGGTATTGGCTCCAATAGCTTTAATATACTTGACGGATATATCTTACCGCGATGAAATCATGTTGCTCATTGTGGCTGTCGGTGGTTTGAGTGATTTTTTTGACGGTTGGGTGGCGAGATATCAAGGTAAGACAAGTCGCTTTGGTGCTGTATTAGATTTTACAGCAGACAAATTGTTTATTCTGTCGGTGTTATTCATACTATCCGTAGCCGGAAAATTGCCGGTTTGGATAAGTTTGGTTATATTTTATCGGGAGATTATGGTCATGGGCTTGCGACTCTATGCTGCCTATGAAAACATGGAGATCAAAGCCAGCTCTTTAGGTAAGTTGAAGACTTTTATCTTGTTTTTAGCAATATTTCTATTGTTACTGAATCTTGAGTGGAGTATTTATGTCTTTTATCTATGTGTATTCTTGACTATATATTCCTTTATTGATTATATAAAAAGATTCATTGTTCAGGCAAAATCTTAAGTTTGTCTTTTTGTATCACAAGAATTAGCCGATGTATATAGTTATAGCCGGTGCCGGCGATGTGGGATTTCATCTTGCAGAATTACTGACCATAGAAGATCAGAGTATCGTGTTAGTAGATTTAGACGAAGATTTGCTACAGTATGCCTCTTCTCACTTAGATGTGATGACCGTCCGTGGAGATATTACTTCTATCGATGTACTGAATAATGCCATGGTGCATAAGGCGCAATTGTTTATAGCAGTGACTACAAGCGAAACGGTCAATCTGCTTTCATCTATCCTCGCCAAAAATATGGGTGCAAAAAAAACTATTGCCCGTATAGAAAACAAAGAATTTTTGGAGAATGATCAGCGTGAGAATTTTAAAAAGCTAGGTATTGATAATTTGTTTTCGCCGCGCTCTTTGGCAGCTCAGGAGATTGATCGCTTATTGCAGCTAAGCTCGGTTACTGATATCTTTGAGTTTGCTCATGGCAAAATATCCATTTTGGGTTTTACGGTCGATGACAGTTCAGAGTTTGTCGGCAAGACTTTTTTGGAATTGGATAAAGATAATCCCGATTTTCAAATAAGAGCAATAGCCCTATTAAGGGATGGTGAGACGATCATTCCTCATCGGCAAATAATGATCAGACCAAGAGATCATGTCTATCTGGTTACAAATGTCAAAGAGTTTGACCGACTCAACCATTATATAGGTAAAAAACATCAACAAGTCAAGCGCATCATGATGATCGGCGGCACAGAACTGGCTCTCCAAACCGCTGAGTTATTAGAAGATCAATACGATATTTCCGTGATCATCAAGGGCGAAAAGCGATGTAAGCGTTTTATAGAGAAGCTGAAAAATGCACTAGTGATAAATGGAGATGTGAGTAATATCCCCTTACTCGTCGAAGAGGGGCTCAAACATATGGATGCCTTCATCGCCTTGACACCCAATTCTGAGACAAATATACTCACTAGTCTGACTGCTGAGCAATATGGAGTATATAAGACCATAGCACTAGTCAATAATACCGCCTATACTCAGATATCGCAGAATATAGGAATCGACACGTTGATCAATAAAAAAATTATAGCTGCGAATAATATATTTCGATATGTGCGCAAAGGAAAAATCGAATCTATTACTTCTATGCATGGTGTAGATGGGGAAATTATAGAGTTTGAGATCCATAAAGAAAATCAACTCACCCATAAGAGCATCAGTGCACTGCCAATACCTCAGGATGCACTCATAGTAGGAGTCATACGAAATAATGTAGGATTATTACCATCCAAAGACTTTAAACTTCAGTTGCGAGATCATGTCATTATATTTGTGCTACCATCAGCTATTAAGAAAATTGAAAATATTTTTAAGTAAGCGCATATGATCAATTATAGAATAGCGCTCAAAGTCATCGGATTTTTATTGATTGTATTATCAGCATTTATGTTGATACCTCTATGTGTAGCTTGGGCTTATGAGGAAGAGTCTATTCGGGGATTTTTGATTTCTGTTGCTATGAGTGCTCTGATGGGCGCTATACTGCTCATGATCTACCGGGGAAAAGGCGAAGTACATAAGCGTGAGGGTTATCTCATTGTGTCTTTGGGGTGGTTGGCTTTGAGTTTGAGTGCTGCGCTGCCTTATTTTGTTAGTGGAGTAGTGGAGACATATTCAAGTGCCTTTTTCGAAAGTGCGTCCGGTTTGACGACCACAGGTGCCTCGGTCTTCAGTGATATTGAATCCTTGCCCAAGGGCATACTTGTCTGGCGTAGTTTGACTCAGTGGATAGGGGGTATGGGCATCATCGTGTTATCAGTAGCTATATTTCCATTGTTAGGTATCGGAGGAGTGGAGCTATTTGTAGCTGAAGCTCCAGGACCTTCATCCGACAAACTACACCCCAAAATCAAAGAAACGGCTAAGCGATTGTGGCTTATATATTTAGGGTTAACGCTCGCTTTATGTTCTATTTTGTATTTTATGAGCGGTATGTCTTTTTTTGATGCTATCAATCATGCTCTCACGACTATGTCCACCGGTGGTTTTTCGACCAAAAATGACAGCATAGCACATTTTGGCCCTATAGTACAGTATCCGATCATGCTGTTTATGTTTATAGCAGGTATGAACTATACGATTATTTATTTTAGTCTCAAAGGACGGTTTGCCAAGGTATGGAGGAGTGATGAATTTAAAACATATCTATTCGGAGTGCTTGCTTTGATACTCATAGTGGGGCTATCTGTTTGGAAAATGACAGATCAATCATTTGAAAGCTCTATGCGTGATGCCGGATTTCAGATTATTTCTTTGATGACTACTACAGGATATATCTCAGCAGATTATACATCGTGGAATTCCGGACTGACTATATTGTTTTTTATGTTACTATTTATAGGTGCTTGTGCCGGATCGACATCCGGTGGAATTAAGATCATCAGGCATGTCGTTTTGTTTAAAAATTCTTTACTCGAATTTAAGCGATTGCTTCATCCGCGAGCGATTATACGCACTAAAATAGACGGGCAGGTAGTACACGGGAAAATTATTACCCACATACTGGTTTTTTTGATCAGTTTTCTCGGTTTATTTATTTTGGGCAGCATCATCATGAGTCCGATAGTCAGTCATATGGAGCAACCTCTTCTGACGGCTATGGGATCAGTTGCTACCTCTCTCGGCAATGTCGGACCTGCCATCGGGTCCGTGGGGCCGGTAGATAATTTTGCTGCCATTCCGGAACTTGGCAAAGTCATACTCAGCATTTTCATGATCATTGGCCGTTTGGAGCTTTTTACTGTTTTGATCATTTTTACACCCTATTTTTGGAGGTACAATTAGTAGCATCTTCTGTCATTCTATGGCTCTCAAGGTTGATAAAATGTACGTGGCTTAACCCCGTTGATATGGCTTTGGATTGAATTTGGGAGTTTTTCCATTATTGATTAGTACAAAAATTGCTTTGGGATGCTTCAAAATGTACATCGTATTGTGGCATGTCTTACCTTTATCCATTCGGTATAAACATACAAAACCATATGATAAGCTGTGTAGTAGTTGATCCGGACAAAGAAATCCTTGATCAGTTGGCAGATATGATCGACAAGTTAAAAAAAGTTGAGCTATTGGCTCGCTTTAAGGAACCATCTGAGCTTGTGGATATTGGTTTGGAGCGTTCTATTGATTTATTGATTTATGGTATTGCAGATGACCCATCGACAGATAGTTTTCGCTTGTTAGGCCAACTCCGAGGGATGTACAAGAGTATTATAATATTAAGTTCTTCTAAGGCTCATGCTTATGAGGCTTTTGCTCATAAAGCAGATGATTTTCTGTTAAAACCTCTAAACCAACAGAAACTGATATCCTCTATTCGCAGGATGGAGAATAAAAATAGGCATACAATACATACCC
>JAJRUR010000047.1 GCA_024277695.1 Bacteroidota bacterium
CATTAAGAAAAAACTTTAGCAGCAGTTTTATGCGCGTCTTTGATGATATAAGCGTCTCTATCATGGTCAATAATGAGTAACAAAATTACTCAATTATGTTTAATATTACAAATATTTTGCTCCAACGTGTCCAAAAATTGTTCTCTGTGATACCTTTGTCAGTAACAATGAACCCTTGACTCTACACTATGCCACAAAAGGAATGGACAGATCGATCGACAAATAAAAGATATGATACGGCCTTCATCAGTATCCCCTTAGCTGCCGGACTGTTTTTTATATCCTTGGCCATAGGTACCATCTTCTATCACTTGCACGAAAACTACACTGTTGTTGATGCCTTTTACATGTCCGTGATTACCTTTGCTACAGTCGGATTTGAAGAAGTCCACCCTTTGAGTAAAGCCGGTGAGCTGTTTACGGCATTTTATATCATTCTCAATATCGGGATTTATGCATATGCGCTCACGGCTTTTTCTTCCTTTGTCATCAAAGGACAGCTTTTTAAAAACTTGCATTTGAATCAAATGGACAAAAAAATAGCAACACTTCGCGATCACGTCATTTTATGCGGATATGGAAAATATGGTGAAGAAATCGCTCATCATTTTATTGGGCACAAGATAGATTTTGTCATCATTGAGATCAACGAAGCCAAAATGGACAGATTTAAACATAATGGGGAAAAACTACTCTATATCATTGATGATGCCACACATGATGAGGTACTGATCAAAGCCCGCATCACAACTGCCAAAGCCTTGATCTCTGCCCTCCCTGATGATGCAGATAATCTATTTACTGTAATTTCGGCTCGACAGCTCAATGATAGTATGACGATCATCAGCCGAGCCTCGGATCCGAGATCAGAACATAAACTGAAAAAAGCCGGTGCAGATCATGTGATCATGCCGGAAATCATCGGCGGCTATCATATCGCCAACTTAGTGACCAAGCCGGGAGCCGTAGAGTTTTTCTCCTTTATTACTAATGAGTACGAGTCTGATATCGGAATCGAAGAATTATCCTTCGAGCAAATGCCTGATTCTTGTAAAAACCAATCGATCAAGCAGCTCAATATCAGAGAAAGGACAGGAACAAACATCATCGGGCTAAAAACTAAGCAGGGCAAGTACATCGTCAATCCTTCGCCCGAACTCAAAATAGAACCGGAGACGAGTTTTATTGTATTGGGTAGCGCTGAGCAACTGGCCAAGCTAAAGAGTTATCTACAGAGCTATACCTAATAGTCTTGCTTGTGTCAGATACTATCTACTTTATCCTCCGGGTTATCTACATCCTCGAGTTTATCTACGTCTTGCTCCTTGTCCGAGACCTCTTTAGGTGGACGTATAATGGATTCGTCCTTGAAAGGTCTTTTTCCGATCAGTCTCTCTACATCAGACTTCAATAAAACTTCTTTTTGTAGCAACTGCTGAGCGAGGAGTTCGAGTTCTTTGCGTTTTGATTTTAGAAGATCCTGTGCCCGTTGATACTGAATATCGAGTAACTTACGTACTTCTTCGTCGATTAGGGAAGCTGTCTCATCCGAGTAGGGTTTTTGGAACTGGTCTTGAGACATTCCATAAAAGGATACCTGCCCTACTTTTTCATTAAATCCGTAGATGGCTACCATTCCATATGCCATCTTTGTGGCCTGGTCGAGGTCATTTTGAGCTCCTGTAGATATTTTATCAAACACCACTTTTTCTGCAGCACGACCACCAAAAGTCATACATAGGCGATCATACATCTGCTCGGTTCGGGTGATGTATTCTTCTTTGGGCAGGTATTGAGCATAGCCTAGCGTACCGATGCCTCTAGGTACGATCGTAACTTTGACCAGTGGCGACGCATGCTCCAAGAACCAACCGCAAATGGCATGTCCTGCCTCGTGATAAGCGATGATCTCTTTTTCTTTGGGGGCAATAAACTTGCTCTTCTTCTCCAGCCCTCCGATGACTCTATCCAGTGCCGAATTGAAGTCATCCATATCGACAGATTTCTTTTCGCGACGAGCGGCAATCAGGGCAGCCTCATTGCAGACATTAGCGATATCTGCTCCTGCAAACCCGGGAGTCATCTCTGCCAAAGATGATGGGCTTACCAAGTTGGATATTTTGATATCTTTGAGGTGCACTTTAAAAATTGCCTCTCTACCGGCCAAATCCGGATAGTCTATTCCTATCTGCCGATCAAATCTTCCGGGTCGCAAGAGCGCATTGTCCAAGATGTCCGGACGATTCGTCGCTGCCATCAAAATGACTCCTTTGTCCGTACTAAAACCATCCATCTCTACGAGCAACTGATTGAGTGTATTTTCGCGCTCATCATTACCACCCTGCATCATGGACTTGCCGCGCGCTCGTCCTATAGCATCGATCTCATCTATAAATACGATACAGGGAGCCTTTTCTCGAGCTTGCTTAAACAGGTCGCGAACTCGAGATGCCCCTACCCCGACAAACATCTCTACAAAGTCTGAGCCCGATATCGAAAAGAAGGGTACTTCTGCTTCACCGGCAACCGCCTTGGCCAGTAGTGTCTTTCCCGTACCCGGAGGCCCTACCAATAGGACTCCTTTAGGAATTTTTCCACCCAAGGACGTATATTTTTTTGGTCTCTTCAGAAAATCTACTACTTCCATAACCTCTTCCTTGGCCTCTTCGAGTCCGGCTACATCTTTAAATGTCACATTGACACTGGACTTGGTAGAGTCAAAAATCGTGGCACGTGACTTACCGATATTAAATATCTGGGCACCGGGACCACCGGCTGCTCCACTCATTCTTTTTAGAAAAAACATCCAGATGGCTACTAAAAATAAAACGGGTAAGACCCAACTGAGTAAAGGACCCATCCAATTTTGGCGAATCGTGTATTTGGGATCTATCTGTTTTGATGCAGGCAGATCTTCATTGACGCGTTGGATAAAATCACTAAATGTCTCTACCGTGCCGATATTGAAGCTAAAGTGAGGTCCCAAAGAATTGAATCGCGAGCGACTTCGACCTTCTGCTTCCAACTCGGTCACCCCTTGCGGTGTCAGATATATCTGTGCCTCTATGTTATTGATGACTTCCACCTTTTGGACTAAGCCATTGCGGATCATTTCCTCAAACTTACCGTAAGTAATCGGTTCATTGCC
>JAJRUR010000003.1 GCA_024277695.1 Bacteroidota bacterium
CAAACCCAAAGAAACTATGATCAGGAAATGAACGAAGTAGAAATCAAAAAAAGAAATCTCGAAGAAGCTACTTTTGGAGCGGGTTGTTTTTGGTGTGTAGAGGCTATTTTTCAAGAATTAAAAGGAGTAGAAAAAGTAGAGTCCGGCTATGCGGGAGGTCATACAGCTAACCCTAGCTACAAAGAAGTATGTAGCGGTACGACAGGACATGCCGAAGTGGCACGGATCATTTTTGACCCCAAAGTGATATCCTATAAGGATTTGCTCGAAGTATTTTGGACTACTCATGATCCCACCACCCTCAATCAACAGGGCTATGACAGAGGGACACAATATCGATCAGCTGTTTTTTATCACAGCGAGGCACAAAAAGAAAGCGCACTACAACTCAAAAAAACCTATGCTGCCGATCTTTGGGAAAAACCCATCGTGACAGAAATCGTCCCCATCAATAATTACTATCCCGCTGAAGACTATCATCAAAATTATTTTTCAGAAAATCCGGAACAAGGTTATTGTAAAGCGGTCATCCATCCCAAAGTAGCCAAGTTCAGAAAACGATTTAAAGACAAACTAAAGTAGCTCAAAAGTACACCTCTCTCACTCTATGTGCTGATCTCTAAAATATCTTTTAATTGTTTTTTCTGCCAGCTTGCCTTGAAAAGTATAGTCACGAGCAAGGTATCCCTCATGTCCGCTCATATTAGGAAACCATTTCCAATAAAAACCACCCGCCCAAAATTCTTCGTCAGCAAAACTCCGCAACAGGGCTTCGATGGCATTGGACTGTGCCTGTTCATTGATAGGGCGCTTATGGATTCCATTTTCTAAAAGCCAATTTTTATGCGCACACCTGTCCACCGACAGATAACCATACTCTGTAAAAAGTACAGGTCGATTATAAAGTTTCGACAGCGTTTTTAACTTTTTTTTGATCGGAATCCAGGCTTTCGCCAAAGCATCTATAGTAGGAGTAGTTTCATCTGTCAAAGGAAAATATGCATCTACACCGATATAATCCAACGCATCCCAAAATGCTACATGTGTATATTCGTCCCAGTTGGCAGCATACGTTATCTCTCCCGAATAGACCTCCCTAACTTCATCGATCAACAAATTCCAAAACTCATGCCGTACACGTGTAGATATAGAAAATTCTGTCCCAATACTCAGCATATCCGCCTTGTACTGCTCAGCCAATCGAGCAAAATCCAAAATAAAACGCCGGTAGTTAGATTCCCAGGCTGCCCAGTCATGCTCCGTATCAAACTCTATAGCACCCGGCCACGAACCCGGAACATAGATCTGCGGTTTGAGCAGTACTTTCAGACCTTGTTCTTTGGCTAGTCGGATCGTCTCTCCTGCCCCTTCTAATCGTTCACCCCACCACTGGCGGTCTGCATTATAATGTACTCCCGACGCACCCAAA
Source organism: Bacteroidota bacterium (assembly GCA_024277695.1). Classification (GTDB taxonomy): domain Bacteria; phylum Bacteroidota; class Bacteroidia; order Chitinophagales; family Saprospiraceae; genus JAJRUR01. The sequence continues at coordinate 1,430 of JAJRUR010000003.1, forward strand.
CGGCTAAAACCAAAAGGCACGACAGCTATCCAGTCTGCATGCAATGTCTTGATCTCCACCATCGGCTTGGCACCAAAAGCCTGAGGTGGCGCTACCACCGTAATACCCCTAATATACGAAGAAGTCTTATCTTGCCCACGCAATCCGACAGCCAATACTGCGGATAAAGCCAAAACAAGTAATATTTTAATCCAATTATTTTGATGCATTAGCACAAAGTAATACATTTTTTTTAAGAACATTATAGACCGATATGTCCTACAAACACATTTATATAGCAGCTACCGGACAACACGTTGGAAAAACGACGTCCACCCTCGGTATTGCAGCCTATTTCCTAAACAAAGGTTACAAGATCGGATATTGTAAGCCTGTAGGGCAGCAATTCTTAGATCTTGGCAGCCTACGCGTGGACAAAGATGCTATCCTCTTTGCAGATTTGATAGATTTTGAGTTGGAACCCGACATCCACAGCCCTATCATTTTAGGGCGAGGAGCCACTGCAGCTTATCTCGATAATCCGGACAAGTACGATCTGCCCGGTCGTATCCGTCACGCAGCAAATGTACTCGGCGAGCAGAATCAATTTGTCATATTCGAAGGAACAGGTCACCCCGGTGTAGGCTCCATAGCGGATGTTTCTAATGCTGAAGTCGCCAAACTCATCGGAGCAGGTGTCATTATGATCGTGCCTGGCGGTATAGGTAATACTATCGACAAACTCAACCTGAGCTGTGCGCTCTTTAGAGAAGCCGGAGTACCCATTTTGGGTGTCATCGTAAATAAGGTACGCGTAGACAAGATAGACAAGGTCAAACACTATCTACAGATCAAGCTTCGACAGATGGATCTCCCCTTACTTGGTGTGATTCCATACGAACAAACTCTCGCCAATCCTATTATGAGTACCATCAACAATGCTGTCGATGGACAGATACTTCATAATGCAGACCGGCTGGATAATTGGATCGAAGACATCGTGGCCGGCTCCCTCCTAGGGCTCAAAGAACTCAAGACATTTCGCAATCTGCTCCTCGTAGTAGCAGCTAATAAAGTGGATTCCGCCATCCATAAAATAGAATCTATCGCTAACTGGATGGATGCAGAACACTCTCCGTTATCCGGAATCGTAGCTACCGGTACGGGAAAACTTTCAGACGAATCTCTTCAATATATCCGCAAATACCGCATACCATATATACTGACCAAGCTGGATACTTATGGCTCTGTACTAAAAATCAGTCGCATCGAAGTCAAAATCAACCAAAATACACCTTGGAAGGTTAGTAGAGCTATCGAACTGATCAAACAAAATGTACAGTTAGATTCGATTATTGAACAGATGGTATAGCATTTTTTGATGTACCCTTTAGGCACATCGTTACTGATTTAAGCATTTAAACAGTAAAAGAAATCTTAGACAAAATAAGAAATTATATATACTTAAATTTCGGTAGTTAAAATCAATAGATTGAGCTTAGATGAATCCACTTTTATAAAAAATAGCTTATGGATTATAACCGAAAAATATTTATTTGAGTGTTATTTTTTTTAAACAAATAAAGTAATTCAGCAGTATATTATGTCCATATTACAGTCCTAAGTTATAGAACATTTAAGTAGATTAGTAAGTAGCTATAGTATATATTTTATAGATAGTAGATTTTCTGTCGAGCTTACTTTTTGTAAATCTGTTGTTGTTTTCTTGTAATTAATTAACAAATTCGAGGTAATTGTTCTCCGATCTGCATACTTACTACCCGTTTTCCACCCATAGCATTGGTCACAACTACCTTTTTATGGTGTTCATCAATAATTTGCCCTATTACGGCAGCGCCCTTACATTCTTCAAATTGATATAAGGTATCTACAAGCTCTTCTGCGATG
>JAJRUR010000048.1 GCA_024277695.1 Bacteroidota bacterium
AGGGTCTTGATAAGAACGTACCGTTTTGGACAATACTGGAGAACTCAAGTCAAAATTACCATCGTAGCGTGTATCTTTTTTGATGACAAAACCTGCAAAATCTTGAGGTGGATTGTCCGAATAAGTCCACTCGACCTCCATATATTGGTCTGAGGGCATGATGGCGCTTATTTTTGTAGGTACCGGTGGCGGAGTTCGGTCTCTGCCCATCAATCGGACAGGCTTACTGGGTTTTGACTCATCGCCAAATGCATCCAAGCCGATGATGCGATAGAAGTGTGGTTGATAATTGACTACACTATCGATATACTTGATCTTATGTGTCTCCATAGTCCGATTGATGTCATAGGCTTGGACATAAGGGTATGCATTGAGTCGCTCAAAAGTACGTCCATCCCTGGATCGCTCTATCCAATAGGCAGAATAGTACTTTTCGTGAAATGCTCTATCCCAAGTAAGGATTACGGAGCGTTCTTCTTCTATACCCTGGTCTAGATACGGAACAACATCATACTTTTGGTTGGGGTCATACAGGATGGTTTTATGATATACCTTAGCTTCTCTCGTCCGAACCGTGATGGTATAGGCTATTTTTTTGGAAAGGTCTGCATCGTGATCTTCATACAGCATAGCGACTGATTTTGCAGCTGTTCTATCTCGCTCGATGGCAAAAAGAACAGAAGAAAACCGGTTGGTGAGTTCTTTTTTGCGATCGACCATCTCTGCAAGGCTTGGTTTTTCAGAAACGATGCTTTCGTATGGTGCATAGATTGCGTAGGCACAGAGTAGTACGTATTCGTTTTCTTCGGGAGTGGAGACCGTCGATTCGTATTGTGCTTCGGTCCATACCCGAAGAGTATCAGAAATAAGGACGGGTTTGATCTTCCCGTCAAACTGTCCTTTGGTCCATTCTTTTTTTTGTACCGTGACCGTACTGTAAGGCCATTGGAGCCAAAGCTTTTCGGTCAAGGGTGCCCATCGAAGTACGATGTGATCTTGGTCTTTTTTGAGAATGGCTTGGATGGCGTCATCGGGTTTTTCTTCTATCTGTCCCTGAGCCAATATAGCTCCCTGCATCATGATGATGAGGATGAACGAGCAAGTATATTTTATGGAATTATTCATAATGATTGTTCTTCGTTTAAGGTCAATGGGTAAATGTTTTTTCGGATTCTTCTCCTCCGATGAAAGCGTCACCGATTCCTACATTTGGTTTCATATAGAGACGGTAAAGACCTTTATTCTTTCTGAAAAAATAATTGTCTAGATTATTCTCTATATTTTCAACTGCTTCTAGCAGGGTAGGATAATCGTCATCTAAGTAATTTTGCCATGCAGTATTCTCCGGCAGATTATCGAACTGATTATAGTATATATCATATCCGTGTACGAAAAGAGCTTCTCCATCGTCATGCAGATATTGCGGCAAAAAATAGTACAGTAGCATTTTTGATGTTTGATTACTTGGAGTATTTGTACCACTTGGACCTTGCAAGTCGGGTGCATATCGAGTATGCGACAGAGGACGATTATTTGACATGTCTCTATTTGGTAAAATTGCATCAGATTGTAATAATCCAAATATCCCATCTTCCATACTCCCAAAGGAAGATCTCGTGTGTTCTGACCAAGCAGCATCAATTTCTTCTTGTGACAAAGGATCATCATACCCGCAATACCACCCTGGCGTATAGGTCATCTTGAGCGGTGAGGCTAGATAATCTACGTGGAGTTCATCTTCATCCGGAGGATGGATGCTAAAGGTCAATGTAATATCCCCTGTAGTTTCATTATTGTTATTCACTCCTGAATTATTCCAACCGGGGTCTGATCCTAGTTTTTCTGCGGGCATACCTCTATCTATACCTCCCGGGATAGGCTGATTTTCGTAGGTTATCGTATGGTTATTTTGCCATACAGGTCCTGCCAAGTCTATATATTGGTCATATTGATTTTTTGCAAATGTCCACAGACCATTACTTCCGTCATTTAAAATAGGATTTGTTTGTGGGGTATTTGTTTGTGTGATTCGTGTTGTTAAAACCTGTAAACCCTTTCTAGAATAAAATTCGATTCTGTTCGCGATGACAACATCTCCATCCTCGTTGACATCACCTTGGCAGTCAAATACATCAAATCCTTCTTCTCCGTAGAATTGGACAATTGGGTGATTTTCTTCGTCTTCATCCGGTCTAGCTTCATAGTAATCGATAGTCATAGCTGCGAGTTTTTCTTCGAGGGTATTGTAGCGACTCGTTTTAAAATAAAACTGATAGATGATCTCTTCATTGGGAGCAGATGTCTGACCCGGATCAAGTGGTATGGTATCTGCATTGATCTCCCAAAATGATTCCATTTGGTTGGATTGATCTACAAGTTCAAATTTTCTCTCAAAATTCATTGTTAGTGTACCTTGTCTTTTCAATTTGGTTTTTCGTACAAGCTGACAACTATAGATCGTGTTATTAGCAAGTCCATCCGGATAAGTAGTTGCTAGTTGCTCTACTCGGGAGCCTATGGAGATATCATTAGTCATTGGTGCTCCACCACTGAGGTCTTGCCATCTAAAGAAATAGTCATAGTCATACTTGTCGTTGGCATCCGGGAAGTACCCTTTGTTCGGATCAGCATCCTTCATGTTTTTGCTAAATTCGACTATTGCCAGTTTCAAAGCGGTCTCATCTTGCAAAAGATATCGTTGATTTCGTATAGGAAAAGTCCTGACGATTTCTTCATCGGGTATGGGATATGGAGCCTCACCGGTTGTAAAAGTGATGGTCTTTTTTTCTTTCCACGTATTGCCATTCTCATCTTTGACAGCTGACTCTTGAGGTAGGTACTCGTAAGCACGTACTTCTATTTTGAGTTCGTATTCGGAACTCGGAGAGAGGATATCATTTAACTCGGCAGATACTTGTGTGTTCTCGTCATTCCATTTGTATTCTTTGATTGTGCTTGTAACGCCTGTATTTTTATTTTTACAACTTAGGTTTTGGAGTACCAATTTGAAGGATTGGTCTACTGTGTTACCATCTGAGTCCATGACAGGTAAGGTAAATTTTTCATCTACGGGGAGTAAGAAGGATACCGTCGGATCAAGAAAAATGCTGATGTCTTCGTCACCTTCTTGCGGGTCTGTTTGATATATAATTTCCAGACCGCCAAAAGGGTCTTCGTAGTCCGGTACGCATTTATCACCAATGGTGATGTCAAATACCGTTTGACCTTTGAAGGCACCACCGAGTACACTGTAATATACACCGGCTCGCCCTTCAATCCATTCAGGGCCTGGACCGCCACCACCGACCATCATCGCAGCTCCGAGTTCGAAAAGTTTGAGATCGTGATCTTTTTTGAACATTCTAAATCGTATGCCCATCGCTCCTTCGAGCCCTGCATATACTTGACCTCGGGCATACCATCCATTGATGCCCTGAGCTATAGAACCACTTCCTTCTATGTAACAAGTTCGAGAATCACTGTGTGTGATATTGATATCAAAACCCATATAAGCACCCAGACTGGCATATACCAAGAAAGCATCAATTTCTGCTTGCACTTCCAGTTGAGCCCCAAATGCCAAACCACTGGCAGATTCGCTTAGAATTTTGTCAAAGTCTGACCGCTCTTTTTGGTCTGCCATATCCGTATTGCTGTCGTCTAAGCCGTTTTTGCTGTCGCCTTTGCTGCTATTACTCATCAACCAAGCAACTCTATCCGGGACAGGAAGATCGTTAGGCAGATTATGACCTGCCATAAAATAGCCTTGAGCTGTTAGTTTGGGAAGCAATGGAAAATCAAATCGTAATGTACCGTAATCATCAATTCGCGGATCTCCGGCATGAAAAAACCAAATATTTTCTCCTCCGACTTCTGCTTGAAAATTGACCCCTATGACGCGGTTGTCACTCTTTCTTCCTGTGAGTGGACCGAGGTTGAGATACAAATCTATCCCACCAAAAAACATGTGGTGATCATCCGATATCTTTTCCCATGTAAATGCTGCGGATGACCACATCCCAAATTGTGCTCGCTCTGATAGTGGGCACATATGGAAGACATCCCCTCCAACAGATAGCATGTTGAGTCCGGTATTGGCACTAAACTCACCATAGACGGACACATCCATATTGATCAACAAAGGCAATGGATATGTGCCAAGTGTGCTGGCTAACTTTAGTCCGTAACTGCCAAAATCTGGCGAAGGATGCATTCCGGTTCGGGACACAGGATTGGTGGTGGGGTTGGCAGATGCTTCTGTAGAGTTGACTTCCGAAAGCATGTCATTGGTTTCGTTTTGGTCGTATTCATCAAATGTACCATTGCTCATATTGACATACAGCCCGCCTCCAAATCCATATACACCAAGAGCAGAACTACCCAAGGGGATACCTGTCGGAAGATAGATCATACCGTCCAAATACCAATAATTATAGTTGGATGCTGTACCTAGAGCTGCAGCGGGGTCGCTCACCTGCATACCAAAATCGGCAGCTAGCTTAGCTCCCATACCCAGGGGAAACATGACTTGTACATCTCCTCTGGCTCCTTTGCTTCCTACCTGATCACTTCCCAAATCATTGTAAAATTCAATCTCCCCCGCTATGCTCAATCCATAAGCCCTCGAATCAATAGACAGAGAGGAGATGCCAATATCTTGAAGCTTGAACCGCTTTTCTCCACCTGTACTTTTTAGTTCCGAAGTAAAATCTATACCTACAGTACCGGCAATTCCACCTGCATCCATCGCAATACTAACTTCGGGTGTCACAGTAAATTTTATTTCTTCCAA
>JAJRUR010000049.1 GCA_024277695.1 Bacteroidota bacterium
AATATCTGTCCTGATCTCAGATAGTTTGGCATATAAATACTTGCCGGGACAGACGGTGCCTTTGGGACATCCTACCTGAGCAACGTTGCCATCTCTATGACCGGATATGTGGTAAAGATTGAGCCCGGAAGCATTGTGTTTCGATCGGTCAAATGCAGTAATGTCTTTGTCACAGGCTTCCCAAGTAAGCAATTCTTTGAGTTTTTGTAGAGCTGCTTGTGTGGGCTGTACTTCTTCAAAATTACCGATCATAGCCACACCCAAAGTGCCTCCATTCATACAGCTAAAATGGGCTCCTCTTTTACCGCTGGGACGACCTTCGTAAATAATTCCGTTTGGATCGATCAACCAATTGTATCCGATATCATCCCATCCATTCGTATGGACGTGCAGATCCCAATAATAAGCTACGACCATTTTATAGTTGCTGCTTCTATTGTGACCGGCACTATGATGTACTATGAAGTGTGTCACTGTAGTCGGTTCGGCAGGTGACTTGGGGGCACAACTGCCATCTGGACACCAACAAGATCGGTTACAATACGCAGGCTGTTCACATACGCAGACCGAAGTACCTCCTCTAAAGTGGATCGATGATGCTTCTGTGTCCGTACCTAATGAAGCCTCAAAAAGACGAATGTGTAGTCCGAGTACTTCCCGATCTGTCTTAAATACTATTTCATCTACCTTTTGATCTATCTGTGGAGCCTCAAAGGCAATACGGTCATCAATCACTCCATGGGTGATGCGTTCAAATGGAATCCACGCTGACCACTGAGTTCCTTGACGGGTCTTGTAATATATAACAAGGTCAGACATCCTCATATCCAGACTATACGCCGAAAGCCCCAAAAAGCTAAAATGCTCGGCAGAAAACTGTGATGGTGTTGCCCAGTGATAGTGTTGACTCGGATTGATATCCACAACACGTTCTGACCTATGGTATTGGGCGGTGAGGGTGCCGATAGCTAAAGAAAAAAATAGAAGGAGAAAGCGATGCATGTCGTTGGGTTTTGGTTAAGGATGATAAAACACAAGAATAAGCCAAAGATAGCAAAAATTTATAAACGATAAACGTTGTATGCTCTACATATGCTTCCATGGATCGGTAGAACTTTTCGTTTTTTTATTGCTGTGTTTGATGTTGGCTTGCAACTATTGATTAGCTTTGTCATACAAAATTTTCAAGCACACTCATGACTAGAAATTTCATCGTCTGTTTGCTATTCTTGAGCATCAGTACCATAACAGCTCAAAAGCAGCAGTTTAGCCGCGCCATTATCGGATTTTACAATTTCGAAAATCTATTTGATACTATCAATGATCCCGTATTGAGGGATGACGAATTTACACCCGAAGGCAGTCGGTTATATACTTCCGAAATCTATCGCGAGAAGCTCAATAATCTCGGCAAAGTGGTAGCAGATATAGGGAGAGCCCAAAACCCTGATGGACTTGCTATCCTCGGAATAGCAGAAATCGAAAATCGATCGGTACTCGAGGATTTCGTTGATCTAGCTGTGTTTCGAGGGCGAGACTACAAAATTATACATTTTGACTCACCGGATAAGCGGGGGATTGATGTCGCCTTGATTTATCAACCGAGATATTTTGAACCTCTAAGTTATGAGGCCATTCCCTATCGTCCGCAACGATCTAATGGCGATCGAGTCTATACAAGGGATATCCTCTATGTATCCGGACTACTCCACGGTGACCTGATACATGTCTTTGTAAATCACTGGCCATCACGTAGTGGGGGAGAAGCTGTTTCTGCTCCTTTGCGTAACGGGGCAGCCGATCTGGTGCAGCAGCATATTGATGAGATATTGGACAAGGATCCTTCTGCCAAAATTTTGGTTATGGGTGATTTTAACGATGATCCCAATTCGGCTAGTGTGCGCAAGCACATCAGAGGGGTAAGCCGTCCGGACGAGATTAGCACAAACGAACTTTATAATCCGATGATCCACATGCTCAAGAGAGGTCAAGGTACACTTGCTTGGAGAGACAGTTGGAATATTTTTGACCAAATACTACTGAGCAAAGGATGGTTTGATGCTGAGGGATATCAATACGAAAAAGCTGGGATATACAAAAAACTTTTTATGACGCAGAAGAAAGGTCGGTATAAGGGGTATCCCTTTAGGACTTATGGAGGATCTGTCTATCAAGGGGGGTATAGTGACCACTTTCCTGTATATGTTTCGCTGACTTCTACAGATCCGGGATTGCTGTCTGAGGATAGAGATATACGGACTTTTGACGTATCAGAACTTGTAGATCAAGATAACGACGACCAAGATATCTCCAGTATTTTGACAGCCTCCAGAGATCAATTTATCAATTTTGCTTCTTTTACGTGGAGCAGTACCCGATTTAGAATAAGAGGATATGATGCTGAAAATTCGACCATAGCCATTAATGGGATCGAAGTAAATAATGTTGATGACGGACGCGTTTTTTGGAACGCTTGGGGCGGGCTCAATGATGTATTGCGCAATCGAGAGGTGACGGTAGGTATGGCCGAACACAGCTACGGACTTGGTGGTGTCGGCGGACTGACAAATATCGATACCCGCGCAGCTAACCACCGCAAGCAGACACGTATATCTTATGCCAATTCTAATCGATCTTATCGGCATCGCCTCATGGCAACATACTCTACAGGACTACAACCCAATGGATGGGCGCTTAGTGTTTCTGCTTCTAGAAGAATGGCGCAAGAGGGCTATGTACAGGGCACTCCATACGATGCATACGCTTATTTCGTCTCTCTCGGCCGCAAACTCAATGATCGCCATAGCTTAAATCTCACTACTTGGGGATCAAAGTTGGATCGCGGTCGCGGTGGACCGGGAGCCACACTCGAAGAGTATGATCTGGTTGGAGATAATTACTACAATCCTAACTGGGGCTGGCAAGCTGGAAAAAAGCGTAACAGCAGATTGTCCAAAACTTTTGTACCAACCGCCATCCTAAACCATGATTGGAGCATAAATCATCGAGGCGCAGAACTCAATACCAGTCTATACTACCATATAGAGCAAAACGGAAGAACTCGTATCGACTGGGCCAATGCACGGAATCCCGCAGCTAATTATTACCAAAAATTGCCCAGTTTTCAGACCAATGACTTTATCCGTGATAGGATGGAACTCATCATACGCTCCAATCCCGATCTGCTCCAAGTGGACTGGCGTACACTATACGATGCCAATGCCATCCATAATGTGACTATCCAAAATGCCAACAATTCAGGAATGCCCTTTACCGGCAAACAAGCCCAATACATCGTAGAAAACCAGCGCCAAGACAGCAGACAGTTGGCAGCAGCTACAGAACTCAACTTGCCGGTCACAGACCGTTATACGATCAAAGCCAGAGTAGATTATACTGCCAGTAAAATGGATAACTACCGCCTCATAGACGACCTGCTTGGAGCTGATTTTTTTCTAGATATCGATAACTTTGTCGAAAATAAAGCACTCGCTCAGACAGACTTGGATAATCCTAATCGACTCGTGCTAGAAGGTGAAAGATATGGCTACAATTATGAAATAGACTACAAATCACTGAACCTCAGCCTCCAAAATGTCTGGATATTGCCTCGATTTGACCTGCACTTTGGTGCACAAATAGGAAAAAAATCTTATCAGCGCAATGGCAAATATAGAAATGGTCTTCATCCGGAAGACTCCAAAGGTTTATCAGAACTCTCTTCCTTCAATACCTTTTCTGCCAAAGCCGGAATCACTTACAAAATCAGTGGCAGACAATATATCTATGCCAATACAATGGCGCTTTCTCGGGCTCCTTTTATTCGGTATGCCTATGCCGCTCCCAGAGTTTGGAACCAATTAGTGCCTGACCTGACCAACGAAAAAATCTATGGAGCAGAAATAGGATATATCTTTAGCGCTCCGGGACTCAAGGCCAAATTGGTCGGCTATATCACCGATTTTAAAGATGGTATGAACAATACCTTCTTCTTTGATGATACCCAAGCTACCGGAGGGCAGGACTTTATCAATCTGGTAGACCAAAATGTGGATAAACGACACTTGGGCATAGAGTCAGCACTCGAACTCAAAGTATCACCTACATTAAGTGTTACTGCAGGTGCAGCACTCGGGGAGTACAAGTACACATCGAGAATCCAATCTTATGTAGTCAACGATGACCTCCAAACCCTGCCGGAAACTCCACTCACCGTCTATTCCAAAAACTTTTACGTAGCCGGTACACCGCAGACAGCACTCGCTTTGGGGTTGAACTATCGATCACCCAAATATTGGTTTCTCAATCTTACCGGTTCATTTTATGATGATCTGTATTTGGATTTTTCCCGAATCAGAAGAACTCAAGAATTTTTTGACGTATTACAAATCATAGAAACCGACCCCTTATTGGATTATATCGTAAACCAAACCAAAGCTCCCAGCTCTTTTTCTTTGGATATTTTTGGTGGCAAATCATTTAGGTTCGGTAACAAATTTGTTTTCTTTAATGTCGGAATCAATAATATATTGAATGACCAAAATAGAATAACCGGAGGTTACGAACAATCCAGATGGCGCGTAAACGACACAACAGGACAGCCCATATTCGGCAATCGATATTTTTATGGATACGGCAGAAATTATTTCGCCCAAGTAGCCCTACGTATGTAGGCGCACAAAATCACTTTTTTGAAAAATAAAAAATTTTAACAACAATGACAATATTTCGATTTTCTTTCCATCTCTTTCTTTTCCTTTTATTTGTACATCTGTCAGCTTGTGTGGATGATACGTTTGATAGTCCTAAACCGATTCCCGTACCGGATACCAATACTACCATCGCAGACCTTATCGACCGATATAAAGGCGAACAGATCAACTTTGATCAGGGAGAGGTTTTTAAAGGAACTGTAATATCATCGGACGAGCAAGGTAATTTTTTTGAAACCTTGTACCTCCAAGATGGTGATGCCGCTATCGCTATCCGAGCAGATGTCAATAGCCTATATGCCGAATATCCGTTGGGTAGCGAAGTGGTTGTCAGTCTAGACGGTATCTTTATGTCAGATTTTGCCGGCTTGATTCAGATCGATGGTCTGACAGAGACCAATATCAAACAGCACTTGTTCCGCAAATCACTTCAAGGCTCTGTAGATACTATGGTAGTCAGTAACTTGTCCGAACTTAACCTATCTCTAGTGCCTCGTCTCGTCAGGCTGGAAGGTGTAGAGTTTGAGGACATCGGTGCTACCTATGCTGTCGAAGGTGGCGGAGGAGGACAGAATAGAAATGTGGCCGATTGTGATGGCAATACATTGACTGTAAGAAATAGCGATTTTGCAGATTTTGCAGGACAAGATTTGCCCATCGGAAATGGTTCTATTACAGGAGTCTTTACCCGTTTCAGAGACTTTATTCAGCTGGTTATCAGTTCGCCGGATGATGTCGATATGTCTGAGGTGCGATGTGGAGCAGGTACAGGTACAGAAACTTTGATCGATATATCAACTCTGAGAGCACTCTATAATGGAGTGCCAACCAATGCTCCCGATGAGAAAAAAATACGAGGAGTCGTTATTTCAGACTTTGAAGCACAAAATACAACAGGCCGAAATCTACATATACAGGATGCAAGTGGTGGTATCGTAGTCAGATTTGACGGCATCCATCCATTTGCAGTCCATACGGAGTTAGAATTCGTAGTTTCTAATAGTGAAATATCCGAATTTAACGGACTGCTACAACTCAATAATGTATCCCTCTCCAGAGCAAGTGTGATGGCACTCAATGTGGATGTCCAACCAAAGACCAAAACCATTCAAGAACTGCTCAGTGACTTTGAAAATCTCGAATCTACTCTCGTCCGCATTGATAATCCGACATTTTCAGGTTCGGGGACTTTTGCAGGGTCAGTAGATGTCTCCGATGCTACCGGAAGTATCGTGATGTTTACACGCAGCCAAGCTGTATTCGCTGAAGAAACATTGCCTGAAAAGGCAGATGCGATTACGGCGATTGTAACGCAGGGTGGCGGTAGCGAATTGATGCAGTTGTCCATACGCAACTTGAGTGATCTGGATAATCCGACCGGTGGAGGTGGAGGTGGAGGATCCGATGGAACGATTCCGTTTTCAGAAGATTTTTCCGGAGGTATCCCTTCATCTTGGACAGTGACCAATACCGTAGGTACGCGCTCCTGGAATGGTAGAGATTTTAACGATGTCTATTATGCCAATATGAGTGCTTTTAGTTCGGGAGATATCCTCGATGTGGTGACTTGGTTGATTACGCCACAATTTGACTTTGATGCCCAAACCGGAGAAAAACTCGAATTGATCATAGCAGATGCATTTCGAAACGGCAATCCGCTGACATTGATGTATTCGACGGACTATTCCGGTGGCGACCCGACTACTGCCGGCTGGACACCAATAGGCAATGATCAGATAGACCCTTTGATCAATAATTCGGGGACTTATGACAATGTGTATGAAAGTACCGGCGATATAGACCTATCCTCTTTGACCGGCAAAGCCCATCTCGCTATAGTGTATAGTAGCCAAGGCGCTACAGTATCTACGACTATCCAAATCAGTGATGTCATTATCCGAAAAGACTGATGCGCTAAGCCCGAAATAAAGCAAGGAGAAAATGGCATCAGACAAAGCCAGTGTCAGAAGATTAGTAGCCATGTGTGCAGACCTGGGCCTAAAAAATGTGATCTTATCACCCGGCTCTCGCAATGCACCGATGAGCATTAGTTTTTGTGCAGATGATCGCTTCGATGTCAAAGTAATCCCGGACGAACGATCCGCGGCATTTTTTGCTATGGGTATGGGACTTTATCAGAAAATACCGAGCATTTTGGTATGCACTTCCGGTACGGCTGCACTCAATTATGCACCGGCAATAGCAGAAGCTTACTACCAAAAAATCCCCCTACTGATATTGACTGCTGACCGCCCCGTAAAGCATATAGATCAAGGCATGGGACAGACCATCCGACAGAAAAATGTCTATCTGAATTATGTCAAAGCAAGTTTTGAGATTACTACTGATCTGAATGCAGAAAATGAACTGTATCATAATGACTTGATCATATCCGAAGCCATTTGGCGTACAAGACACAAAGATTTCGGTCCTGTACATGTCAATATTCCACTCGAAGAACCACTCTACAATACAGAAAATGTATCCGACGATATTCCCTTGCGTCACTTTATACCAAGTAACAGGACTAAACGTGCACTCCCTGTAAAACATTTAAAAAATACTTGGAATACTGCAGCTCGAAAAATGATCATCTGCGGGCAGTCTATAGAATCTTCAGCTATGGAACAAATCCTCCGCAAACTCGCCTCCAGATCAGATCTCGTCCTACTTACAGAAATGACATCCAATCTCTCCACCAAACCAAGTATCGACCATATAGACCAAGTACTCGCATCCATCCCACCGAACAACAAAAAACCTTTTTTCCGGACTTGTTGATCTCACTCGGTGATGCCGTTGTATCCAAAAGAATTAAGCAATTTTTGCATAATACAGCTACAGAACACTGGCATATCGGAGAGACAGAACGCTTTCCTGACACCTATCAATCCCTGACACAAAAACTCGATACAACGATCGTCGAATTGGATCAACTTGGGATATTCGATCAAGAACAGACAAGTGATTTTGCTCTGTTGTGGAGAGAAAAAAGCAAGCAATCTGCATCCAAGCACATAGCCTATATGAAAAACTGCCCTTGGTCAGATCTTAAACTTTTTGAAATACTGCTCAACTGCCTTCCCTTCGGCTGCCATTTGCACTTAGCCAATTCGACTCCGGTAAGGTATATCCAGCTATTTCCCAAAAGAGAGGACATAAAGTATTTTTCCAATCGAGGAGTAGGAGGCATAGATGGTAGTAACTCTACAGCGATGGGTGTCGCCTCAGTCTCTGATACACTCAATATATTGGTGAGTGGGGATATGAGCTTTTTTTATGATAGCAATGCCTTTTGGCACAGACATATCCCTCCCAACTTTAAAGTCATAATCATTCAGAATGGAGGAGGTAATATCTTTCGGTTCATACCTGGACCCGACACAACAGAAATATTAGCCACAGCTTTCGAAGCACATCATCCATCGACCAGTATCCGTGATATTGCAAGAGCCTACGGACTCAAATACCGAGGAGTCCATCCGGAAGAAGATATCTCCCAAATACTATTAGAGTTCTTTCAGTCCGAGACCCAAATCCTCGAAATCCCAACACCCAGACTCAAAAACGCAGTAGTACTCAGAGATTACTTTGAAGTGATGCGCAGTGCATAAGATTATTTTTATAAATCAACAAATCAAATTCTTTGCTAAACTATTAGCTAGGGCGTGCCCCTATCGGGTCGGGCTATTCAGGGGTACGCCGAGTGGCTCCCGTCCTGCCTTCGTCGTACCTCCTCGGCTCGGACCGCTCGTACCTCGCGCCCTTCCTATCCCTCACGCAATATCCGGAGTCCGTTTTTATTACCAAAAGTATTTTATCCATGATGCATCGGGCAGATGTATAGCCTTTTCCAACACTAGTCGAATCTGCCAAAGCATCAAAACCTCCAATTTTTTATTTTATCCTTTTATATCAGCTACTTTCTTACCTTTGACCGAGCAAATATCTCATTCTAGCACAATATTTGTAAGAATATGTAAGTGAATAAGGAATGTTGAGCTCTAAAAGATTAAAACACGATTTATAAATGAAGCCCGAGGATAATGATTCAGTATTACACCAAAGAAGAAGGAAAGTTGGTCGAGCTTCAGAGCATCGAGCCATTCTGCTGGATCAACATCACACCGCCATTTGATTGGGATGAACTCCGGAGATTAGCCACCCAACTGGATATCCCCTTTGACTTCCTGACGGATTCGTTGGATATCGACGAAAGATCCAGATATGAACGAGAAGACGAAGTCCGGCTAATCGTCGTCAACACACCTTGGAATAACGAATCCGACAAAGAAAATGATCCCATCTATATAACCGTACCACTTGGTATTATCCTCACACTCGAAAACTTCGTAACCATCGCCGCTTACCAACTGCCGACGATTCAGCGCTTTCTTGATAATAAAGTAAAACGATTTGATCCATCCAACGAAAAACTCTTCGTACTCCAAATATTTGAGCGTGTAGTACAGGATTATCTCATGGCACTAAAGATACTGAACCGAAAACGTAACCTCATCGAAGAAGAACTGTACAACTCTAGTCGTAATCACGAACTAAAACAACTCTTGCGTATCGAAAAAAGCCTCGTCTATTTCGTCAATTCGCTCAGTTCTAACGAACTGCTCAAAATGAAGATGAAAAGGACGGATCTGCTTCATATCTCCAACGATGAAGAACTCATCGACTTATTCGAAGACATCATCATTGACAATAGTCAAGCACTCGAAATGTCCAATGTCCATACCAATATCCTCAACGGAACTATGGAGGCCTATACCTCTATAATCTCCAATAATCTCAATACCTTCATCCAGCGTTTGACCCTAGTAACCATAGTACTGATGGTCCCTACATTGGTCGCCAGCTTTTATGGTATGAACGTCCATTTGCCCATGATGAACTCACCCCATGCCTTTGGGATCATTGTGCTCCTCTCCATCGGTATCTCCGTGCTCATGATCTTGTTTTTTAAAAGAAAAAGACTGTTTTAAAAACCATTTCATACAAAATTTTCTCCTTTTTTACCGCCAGGAGATAAGCCTGATTTTGCTAAATAACACATGATCAGTATTTTATATATGTTACTCACAGCTTGTGGATAACTTTTGATCATATTAAACAAATTTATTATTTATTTAGAGGCAGAAAAATGAGAATTTCGGCGAAATGTAGTCTGTGTCAAATTTTAAATATTTATATATAAAAAATATAAATATTTAGCTACAAATTTGATAATATTGCATCCCGTTTCAGTTGAGGAAAATCATTCCTCGATGTTCATTTTAGTACATAACATATAACAAAATATTCTTAAAGCTATGACGCAGCATTCTACAATTGAGCCTATACTAAAGGAGAATCCTAACCGATTTGTGATACTACCCATCAAACACGACGATATATGGAGATTTTATAAAGACCAACAAGCCTGCTTTTGGACAGCTGAGGAGATCGATCTCGCCCAAGATATGGATGATTGGAATAGACTGACCGATGATGAGCGCTACTTTATCAAGCATGTTCTGGCATTTTTTGCTGCTAGCGATGGCATCGTCAATGAAAATATTGCAGAAAACTTTTTGAGTGAAGTACAATATCCGGAAGCAAAATTTTTCTATGGCTTTCAGATTATGATGGAGAATATACACTCGGAGACATATTCCTTGCTGATCGATACATATATATCAGACCCCAAAGAAAAAGATTATTTGTTCAATGCCTTGGAACACATTCCTTGCGTCAAGCAAAAAGCAGACTGGGCACTTCGCTGGATAGATCAAGGGAGTTTTCAAGAGCGATTGATCGCCTTTGCTGCGGTCGAAGGCATATTTTTTTCCGGTTCGTTTTGTTCTATATTTTGGCTCAAGAAGCGAGGGCTCATGCCAGGGCTAACTTTTTCTAACGAATTGATCTCCAGAGATGAAGGTATGCACTGTGATTTTGCCTGCCTTCTGTACAATCAGTACGTACAAAACCCCTTGGACGATAAAGTGTTGGAAGAAATTATTACAAGTGCCGTCCGCATCGAAAAAGATTTTGTAACAGATGCCATACCGGTAAAACTGATCGGTATGAATGCAGATATGATGTGTCAGTATATTGAGTTTGTAGCAGATCGTCTGCTAGTGGCACTCGGAAATGAAAAAGTATATCGCGTAGAGAATCCATTTCCTTGGATGGATATGATCTCTCTGCAAGGAAAAACCAATTTTTTTGAAAAGCGCGTAGGAGATTACCAAAAGGCGGGAGTGAAAGCAGCGAGAGATGAGCAGGTATTTAAGTTAGACGCAGATTTTTAATTGACCCAATTATTGAGGTCAAAAAAAACCAACCAAAAACCAAAAAACCATCACGATGTGTAGTGAGTTGTCGCTTACTCTATCAAACGATGGATGTCGATGGCAACCAAGTTTTGCTGTTAGAAGGATAGCGGATGATAATAAAATTAAAACCAAAATAAAAACCAATGTAATGCAAGTACTTAAAAGAAATGGTAAGCGAGAAGATGTGAGTTTTGACAAAATCACCTCTAGAATCAAGCGACTCTGTTATAATTTGGATCCAAATTATGTAAACTATATCGAAATAGCCAAAAAGGCAATCGACGGATTGTACGATGGAGTTCCTACCACTCAACTGGATGACCTGACAGCAGAGACGGCAGCCTCTATGTCCATCGTTCATCCTGATTATGCCAAACTTGCCGCACGCATAGCAGTATCCAATCTACATAAAAATACGGATAAGTCTTTCGTAGCGACTATGAAGCGGCTCTACAATTATATAGATCCCGAGACAGATGAACGTGCTAATTTGATCAGCGACGATTTGATGAAAATCTTAGAACAGTATGGAGATCGATTGGACTCAGCTATCATTTATGATCGAGATTATAGTTTTGATTATTTTGGTTTCAAAACATTGGAGCGCTCCTACCTGTTGCGTATAGACGGCCGTGTAGTGGAGCGACCTCAACAGATGATTATGCGTGCCGCCCTAGGTATACATGGTATGGATATCGAATCAGCGATACAGACCTATAACTTGATGTCCGAAAAGTGGTTTACTCATGCTACACCTACATTATTTAATGCAGGTACACCCAAACCGCAACTCAGCTCCTGCTTTTTGCTTTCGATGACCGATGATAGCATTTCAGGGATTTTTGAGACACTGACTCGCTGTGCCAAAATATCACAATCTGCCGGCGGGATAGGCCTAAGTATCCACAATATACGCGCAAAAGGGAGTTATATCAAAGGCACCGGTGGCTCCAGTAACGGAATAGTACCTATGCTCAAAGTGTTTAATGATACGGCAAGATATGTAGACCAAGGCGGCGGGAAGAGAAAAGGAGCTTTTGCAATCTATCTCGAACCTTGGCATGCAGATATTTTTGAATTCTTAGAATTGAAAAAAAATCATGGCAAAGAAGAAATGCGCGCCAGAGACCTGTTCTATGCCATGTGGATACCTGATCTGTTTATGGAGCGCGTCCAAGCCAATGCCGAATGGTCCCTATTTTGCCCTAATGAAGCCAAAAAACTCCATGAAACTTATGGTGAAGAATTTGAGCAACTCTATCAACAATATGAAGCTGAGGGCAAAGCTCGAAAAACTGTAAAAGCTCAGGATCTTTGGTTTGCTATCCTAGAGTCTCAAATCGAAACAGGTACCCCTTATATGCTTTATAAGGATGCGTGCAATCAAAAATCTAATCAACAAAATCTCGGAACGATCAAATCAAGCAATCTGTGTACAGAAATTATGGAGTACACCTCCAAGGACGAAGTAGCTGTTTGTAACCTAGCTTCTATCGCACTACCAAAATTTATCAGTAATGGCAGTTTTGACTTCCAAAAACTGTATGAAATAACCAGAGTAGTTACGCGAAATCTCAATAAGGTCATCGATGTCAATTACTATCCTATACCCGAAGCACGTAACAGCAATATGAGACATCGACCTATTGGGCTTGGAGTACAAGGCTTGGCAGATGCTTTTATTTTGATGCGATATCCTTTCGAAAGCCAAGAAGCAAGAACTTTTAACAAGGAGATCTTCGAGACGATCTACTTTGCTGCTATGACCGAATCCTGTCTGCTCGCCAAAGAAGAAGGCCCGTACCAAAGTTATGACGGATCGCCCGTGAGTCAAGGCATCTTTCAGTTTGATATGTGGAATGTCCAACCAACGGATCGATGGGATTGGGAGGGACTAAAAAAAGATGTCCAAACTTATGGAGTCCGCAATAGCTTGTTGCTTGCGCCTATGCCTACGGCAAGTACATCTCAGATTCTGGGCAATAATGAGTGCTTTGAACCTTATACTTCCAATATTTATACACGACGTACGCTTTCTGGTGAATTTATAGTAGTTAACCAACACCTGCTCAAGGATTTGATCAAACTCGGACTTTGGAACAATGAAATGAAGGAAGCGATCATGGCTGCTAACGGATCCATCCAATATATCGACGTGATCCCACAAGATATCAAAGACTTATATAAAACTTCTTACGAAATCAGTATGAAAACCATCATAGACCAAGCAGCTGACCGAGGGGCATTTATCTGTCAGTCGCAGAGTCTTAATCTATTTATGGAAAACCCGAACTTCGGTAAGCTCTCCAGCATGCATTTCTATGCCTGGAAGAAAGGACTGAAAACAGGTATGTACTACCTGCGCTCCAAAGCAGCTGTAGATCCGATCAAATTTACGCTGGGCAAAAAGCACCAACAAAAATACGTTACCGGCGAAGCAGTCGTCCAAGATGATCTCAACGATGTAGTAACGGAAATGATCTCCAGCGTGCAAGCTCCCGACCCCGAAGTACTAGCTTGTAGCATTGATAATCCGGATTGTCTCTCCTGTGGGGCCTAATATCAAATGATATCCGGGGGCAGTCACTCAGGTATGCATATGTCTAAAGATCAGCTATATCTTCATACCATATGTCGGGATAGCTGTCGATAAATTCTTGCATCATCTTTTTGCATACGTCCAGATCGAGATCAACCACTTGGACACCATGGGCCTCCATAAAATCTCGTGCTCCGACAAAACTCTTGGACTCCCCAACAATCACTCGGGGTATTTTGAACTGTACAATCGTACCGGCACACATATAACATGGCATCAACGTAGAGTAGATGGTCGTATCTCGATAGCTTCTTTGGCGTCCCGCTTGAAGCAGACAGTCCATCTCTCCATGCAATATAGGATTATCTTCTTGGATGCGTTTATTGCGCCCTCTTCCGATGATCTCCCCATTACGCACGATAACCGAACCTATGGGTATGCCTCCTTCGGATCGTCCTCGAATAGCTTGATCTATAGCTGCTTGCATAAATGGATCCATGCTCAAGTTAATTTTTTTAATGCATCTGTTGGCTTTGGGACATAGTGTCCTACTCCTCCCGCACGCGGGTCATCAAAGCTATCCGGCGCTTCTCCGTTTTCTTCGAGCTGTGCCCAAGAACGATTCTGAGTACCATCATCTGTACGGACCATCTCGATACAATGCTCTACAGGACAAACAATGGAACAAAGATTGCACCCAACACAGTTCTCTTCGATGATTTCCGGTAAGCGCTTATTGGCTTGTAATCGGATGGCTTGGTGTGCTCCATCTTCACAAGCAATATAGCACAGGTCACATTGGATACATTTATTTGTATCTATTTTTGCTTTGACTTGATATTTGAGATTGAGATCTTTCCATTCCCTTACTTGTGGTAACGCTTTGCCACAGAAATCTTCTATGCTTCCGAATTCCATTTCTTCCATGTATTGGCGCAGGCCGGACTCCATCTCACGCACTATCCCAAAACCATAGTGCATGACTGCCGTACAGACTTGTACACTTTTTGCTCCAAGCAATATAAACTCAACGACATCGCGCCAGGTCTCTATACCACCTATACCACTAAGGGGCAGATGTCCGATATCCGGATGTTGTGCTAACTCTTTGAGCATATGCAAGGCTATAGGCTTGACAGCCGGCCCGCAGTAGCCTCCATTAGTACCAAAACCATCCACTATCGGGTAGGGGGCAAAATTTCTTATATCTAGTCCGATGATGCTTTTGAAAGTGTTTACCAAGGAGATAGCATCTGTGCCACCTTGGGCTGCAGCCAATCCGGGATCAATTATATGCGAAATGTTGGGTGATAACTTGGTGATGACGGGAACTTTAGCTACCTCCATAACCCACTCAACGATGGTTCGGAGTACTTCAGGTTCTTGACCTACAGCTGAACCCATCCCACGCTCACACATACCATGCGGACAACCGAAATTTAACTCGATACCGTCAGCACCGGCATTTTGGACATCAGCAATTATTTGATGCCATTCTGAACGACTATTGACCATCAGCGAGGCGATAACCGCATGATCCGGAAAGTATTTTTTTACTTCTTCCATTTCCCGAAGATTATCAGATAATGGCCTATCTGTAATCAATTCGATATTTGTAAATCCTGCCATTCTACGGTCACCGTAGTTTAAACTTCCATATCTGGAAGAAACATTTATCGTAGGCAGACCAAGTGTTTTCCATACGGCACCTCCCCAACCCGCTTCGAAGGCTTTCATGATCTGATAACCCGAGTTCGTCGGGGGGGCAGAAGCCAGCCAAAATGGATTCGGGGCTTTTATTCCGGCAAAATCTATCGAAAGATCAGGCATAATTTTTATTTTTTTATTGGCTAAATATATAACATATCATCGAAAACAGACCTTTCTCCTTTCTTTTATCTGTAAGAAATACAGATAAGTGTTTACTTAAATAGATCTTTTGTATCGCTTCGATCTTGGGATGGGGGGTTGGGTTCAGAAGAGTGGTTATGTATTTTGCATAAGTACATCAACATTAAATAAAAACATAATATATAAAAGCCATAAAATCAACGATATAAGAAAATCATA
>JAJRUR010000050.1 GCA_024277695.1 Bacteroidota bacterium
CTTGCCGGACCTCAATAGCATCATTTTTTTGATCGGTCTCCAAGAATTAGGGATACTCCAAGACAAATTTGAAAAAGAAGAAAAACAAGATTTGATGCATTTGGGTGTGTGTGCACTCCTAAGTAGGCGAGGATACTATACTTGGGAGGGAAGGGATCAGGACGGTTGGCCACACTACCGGGCCACAAAGCAGATTGAGGCAGTCGGTGTAGAAGAACAAGAGAAATTACTAAAAGAAGAAATAGTTGGGTATTTTAGCGGCCTCGTAAACCAAATTTGAATCATGAAGATCAAACATTTATTAGCCTTTATGGCATTGGTTATAGTTACGGGTTGTGGTCAAAAGCCACAGTATATCTTGATCCAAACAGATTTTGGAGACATCAAGTTACAGCTTTATGACTCTACCCCCATCCATAGAGACAATATGGTCAAACTCATCAAAGAGGGGTTTTATGACGATTTGTTGTTTCATCGAGTGATTAGTGGTTTTATGATTCAGGGGGGAGATCCAAGCTCCAAAGGAGCACCGGCAGGACAGCCTTTGGGTGCAGGTGGCCCGGGATATCAACTGGATGCAGAATTGGGCATACCCCACATTTCAGGCGCATTGGCAGCAGCTAGAACAGGAGCCGGTAATCCTCAAAAAAGATCATCGGGCTCTCAGTTTTATATCGTTGAAGGTGGTCCTGTATCTACGTCTATGCTCGATAGCTTTGAAAAACGTAAAGGCTTTAAGTACTCAGAAAAACAACGTGCAGACTATCTTGCTAAAGGAGGAACACCACAGCTCGACAATGACTATACCGTTTTTGGTATGGTGGTCGAAGGGATGGAAGTAGTAAAGAAGATAGCCCAAGTCCAAAAGGATGAACGTGATCGTCCAATCGAAGATATAAAAATGAAAATCAAATTATTATGATCACTCTAATAGAGCGTAGGGGGCATCTCATTTTGCTATTGGGAGCAGTTCTAAGCATTTTATCGGCTTGTAATCGCCCGATTTCAAAGTTTGTATATGATAAAAAAGATGGCATGGCTCCGGCGGTGATACACTTCGAAAATTTAAGTCAGAAGGCTGACCAATATGTATGGGATTTTGGTGATGGTACGTCCTCTACGGAGGTCAATCCGGAACACCGTTATGTATATTCAGGAAACTATTTAGTAAGATTAAAAGCAATAAAAGGAAAAAAACACACTATGGAAGAAAAGCGAGTAAAAATAGATGCACCACTAGAGTGCTTAGTGAGAATCGAAACGCCTTACGGCGAAATGGTGGCCAAGTTATATGATGAAACACCGCTGCACAGAGATAATTTTTCAAAACTGGCAGACGAGGGATATTTTGACGAGCTTTTGTTTCATCGGGTTATCAAGGAGTTTATGATTCAAGGTGGTGATCCCAACTCACGCAATGCCCAAAAAGGAGCTCGTCTGGGTATGGGAGGTCCGGGGTATCAAATCCCTGCAGAGTTTGATCCAAAACACATACACCTTACAGGAGCTCTGGCTGCAGCCCGTACCGGTGGACCTATGAACCCCGAAAAGAAATCTTCCGGCTCTCAGTTCTATATCGTTCATGGTCGAGAAGTGGACGAAAATCTACTCCACCAGATCGAGATGCGAAACGGTGTAAGCTATACTCAAGATCAAATAGAACGCTACAAAGAGTTGGGAGGAACTCCATTCCTTGATGGCGAATATACTGTCTTCGGACAGGTCATAGAAGGCTTGGATGTACTGAACAAAATTGCGCAGCAAGCCACAGACGGAAGTGATCGACCCCTCGAGGATATTTGGATGAAAATCTCCGTGATCAAATAGTAGTCTCATACAGCAGCACATGAGCGAATTGCGCTTAGGAATAGATATAGGAGGAACCGGAACCAAAGCCGCATTGGTAGATATTTGTTCAGGCACTTTACATACAGAGCGCATCAAACTCAAGACACCTCAACCGGCTACAAAAGAAGCGCTAGCAGATGTCATCCGACAAGTCATAAAAATATTTGATTGGAGTGCTCCGGTAGGCTGTTGCTTTCCGGCTGTTATAAAGAACAATATTTGTAAAACAGCAAGTAATATCCCGGACGAATGGATCGGAGTAGATCTCGCTGCTTTTTTTGAAGAACAATGTGGTCTCCCTTTTCAGTTTATGAATGATGCTGACTTGGCCGGTATTGCCGAACTCCGCTACGGCAGTATTAAAGATACATCCGGTGTGATCATAATGTTGACTTTGGGTACCGGTATCGGATCTGCTTTGTTTATCGATGGTCGATTAGTCCCAAATACCGAACTTGGACAGTTGTATTATAGAGAAAGTATTTTTGAGGATTATGCCTCGAACAAGGCACGTAAAAAAAATGATTGGACCTACCAAGAGTGGGCAGTACATCTCAACGAGTTATTACGACATGTACAGGCGATATTTTGGCCGAAATGTATCATTTTAGGTGGAGGCATCAGTAAGAGACTCCACTTATATCGTTCTTATTTGGATGCAGAACTCCCTATTATGGCAGCGGAGTTACAGAATGCTGCAGGGGTCATTGGTGCAGCAGGATTGACAGAAGTGCAAATCAACTCTATATCCTAGCTTCTTCATGTTCTACGATTGTTACATCTTGTAATACCGAATCAATGACTGTACATCCAGGTCTTCTTGAAGCTCCGGCATCAAACTGAAGAGTACGGGATGTGCGTCAAACTCATCTCTCAGAGCAACATCCAAGATACATAAAGCCTCCGATCGCTTATCGAGCTTTAGCAGACAGATGACTTTGCAGTATATGAGCTCCGGTGATACTGCATGTTGATCTGCCTCATCGATGACTAACATAGCTTCTTTCAATTCTCCGATTTTGATCAAAAAATTGACATGACTGACCCAATGTTCCTCCAGTTCCGGTCCTGTCTCAGTAGCTTTGCTAAAATAAAAGTTCGCTTTGACAAAATCCTCTTTAGCATAATAACAAGCTGCAATTCCAGCATAATATTCTTCCCGCTTATCATCTAGGCCTAATGCCTTTTGATAATAAACGATAGCTTTATTCCAGTCTCGCATCTGCTGATAGCACATACCGAGATGATAATATGCCTCATCATCATAAGGATCTATTTTGACAGACTTATTGAGTACTTGGATAGCTTTTGGGTACTTACTCAAATGATAAAAACAAGTCCCCATCGTCACTAAAATCTCAGCGTCTATTCCAAAACGGTCGATATACTCCTCAAGGATAGATAGCGCACGACCGTATCTTCTCGTCTCTACACAGAGTTCAGCACTATCGCGGTAGGCTATTTCAAAATCGGGATCGATCAAAAAAGCATATTCAATCGCGTCAATTGCATTTCGATAAAGATGTTTATATGCAAAAGCATGTCCGAGATTATACCAAGCCAAAGAATTGAAAGGATGCATATCTACTAATGAGCGATGTAGCTCAAGACTTTGGTCATGTTTTTTGGCGAGTTCTGTCGCCAGCCATATTCGCTCCAAAGCATCCACCGAATTAGGGTCTATAGTTAAGGCTTTGCGCAGAGAGTCAAACATCAAATCATATTGTTTCATATGTTCATAGACATAGGACTCATGGAGGTATATCTCTGCATTTTCGGCACCGATTGATTTGGATCTTAACGCTTCCAACAAGTCCAAGGACGCATGATGTGCACCCTGTCGACTCAGTGCCAGTGACCGCAATAAAACCAGCTCTCGATCACCGGGATGAAATACAAACCCCTGGTCGATGATCTCCAAGGCAAGTTCTGCTTCGCGATTATTGAGGTGTAATTTGGCTTTGATTAAATAAAAATCTACTAAATATGGATAGTGACTTATGGCGCGATCAGACACTTGAAAAGCTTTTTCGATCTGAAAATTATCTTGATAAAAATATATGAGATCTATATAGGATTTTTCTGTCAGATATTCTTCCTTGCCCTTTTTGATCATCATCTCAAAGTCTGACACCAGTGTCAAGAGGCGTCTTGAAGGTTTGGTTCGTTGTTGCATTTTGATAGTTGCTGTTAGGATTTCATTCGTCGGGTGTAAATATATACAATTGTACATCATTTTTGATCTAAGTTACTAACATTTACTCTATTTTATTTTA
>JAJRUR010000051.1 GCA_024277695.1 Bacteroidota bacterium
CAGTGGACTGCCAAGCAGTTGGAACGAACTACTCTACTGTTTGGTACACAGTGACTTTGACAGCACCAAACTCTATAATTACGGTAGATGTTACTAATAATAACTTTGACGGAGAAGTATCCGTTTCTATTCATAATCCACCGGCGGATTGTGACAATGTCGGTTTTTTTATTGAGGCAAATTGTTCGGATGGTTCAGCGCCGATTGATTTTGAAAATCTAGCTCCCGGCCAATATTATATTAGGATATCTACTCCTCAAAGTGCGTCCGGATCTTTTGAAATATGCGTCGATGAGAGTGCACCTCAAAATTGTGCACCGAATACAGATTGCGACAATGCAGAAGCTATACCCGGAGTAGTCGTAGATGGTCCGGAAGTCTGTGTGGATGGCTGTAATGGAGGAATGCCACCCTTTAATTTGGGTACTGGTGATTGTTTTGATCATCCCAATGGAGCGGCTTGGTATAGCTTTCCTGCTACCGGTGGCAGTCTGGATCTAGATGTCAATAGTAATGATATATCATCACCACAAGTAGCTGTCTATACGAGCAATAATTGTAATGTTTTCAATACCTTGGCTTGTAGTGCCGGAGCAAATGGTTTTGTAGAGCTTCAAAATATAACGCTACCTACCTCAGGTACTGTTTATATAGCCATATCAGATGCCGGAGACGAAGAAGGAGATTTTACCCTATGTCTCGATGTTGATCGTACGACAGAAGTTTGTACGACGGTATCTAGTCTGGAAGTTACAGCACGTGAAAACGACTTGGGCCCGGTGGAGCCTTTGACAGGTCCGTACTGTCCTGGAGACCGAGTAACTTTTTGTTATGAAGTAACCAGATTCCAAGTTGAAGCTGTTGGATGTCAATGGCTGCAAGGGATTATCCCTACTTTTGGTGACTGTTGGGATATCGGACCTGATGCAGAACCCATAGTGACTTCACCTGTGCCCTCCTTGCACGGTGGCCAATGGGACTGGTATCCCGAAGGAGATGTGGACTACAATCTCAACAATAATAAATTTTTGCTCACTCGAAATTGTAACGGGCGTTTAGGCCTTTGTGAAGCGGATGAAGATGATTGTACCGGAGATCCCTTGGCACCGAGGTCACCTATGCCTCCCGGATGGTATGCTTGGAAATCTGATGGTCAGGGTGCTACCGGTCACCCCGATGTAGATTATGGAGATGGCAATGGGTGTGGATATACAGACGGGCCCTGGCAAGTTTGCTTCCAATTGACGGCCAAATCCTATATCGATTGCTCTTCGGGTGATTGTGACAATGTGAGTGATTGTAGTGTATCCGTAAGAACAGTAGCTGATGGAGAAACCGGTTCTTGGCAAGGAGGTTCTCCTTGTAGAGATGATGAACTGACCATTTTTAGTGCACAACTTAATTGCACCGGTGGTCCGGAAATATATTTTGATTTTGAAGATCCGATCTGTAGCGGAAGTGCTACAGGGATTACGCTTTCGAGCAATGAAGAGGGGGTGACTTTTGAATGGTATGGAACATCTTCGGATGGAGGGGTAAGCGGATATGGTGAAGGGACAGGTCCGTCTATCAATGATATATTGAGAAATACCGGCAATATGATCGGTACAGTCACCTATAATATCACAGCTTCAGTAGCAGGAGGATGTCCTTCGGATACAACTTTGGAGATACAGGTACTCCCCGAACCTATTGCTGATGCAGGTCCGGACATCGATGAAGCTTGTCCGGGAGCTTGTGATCGCGGTACTCCTTTCCAAATAGGCACTTCTCCGGGCAACCCCGATTGGATGTACTCATGGACAGGAGATAATACTATCTCTGATCCTATGATCCCGGATCCTACTGTTTGCCCTGATGTATCGACTACTTATACGCTCACCGTAACTGACCAAGCCGGTTGTACTTCGAGTGATCAGGTCACTGTTTTTGTAGTACCTTCGATTAATCCCGAATTGGTCGGTCCGGATACTACACTTTGTACTGACCCCTTTGCACGAGCAAGGCTTACCGTAGTTACCCCACCAAATGTGACTCCGGTATCTTTCGAATGGTACAAGGACGATCTATTTATTATAACCACTACTACACCATTTTGGGAAGCCTCGCTCAGAGATGCAGGGACATTCGTCTATCGCGTTATCGTTACAGATGACCACGGGTGTGTCGGAGAAGCAGAATACACGCTCGTCGTACATGCCACACCTGATATCGAAGTGGAGCTGTTATCAGATACTATTTGCGATGGAGGATCGGTAGATCTTACGATCATTGTAACGAATGACTTCTTGCTCACCGGTAGCCCCCAATATCATTGGGTAGATACGGACGGTAATGAGTTTTTTAGACAAACCATCACTGCAAGTAAGGCAGGATGGTATCGATATAGTGTGCGCGATGATGTTACAGGATGCTTTAACGAAGATTCTGTCCAAATATTTATGATTCCGGCATTAGAGTACAATCTAAGATCACTATCCGAATGCGACTTGGGTGATGGCACGGCTATTTTTGATTTGACTTCAGCCGAAGATTCTATCAACGGAGATCCTGCCATCAGCTTTGCGTGGTATTGGGATAGACTTGGAGACTCATTACTCATCAATACTGATAATTATAGATCTTCAAGCGATACAGTTTGGGCGGTTATGACCAAGGGGGCTTGTGTTTCGGATCCGGTACCTTTGCTCTTATTTGTTTTGGACTTGCCGATTTTGTCGATTACGGATTATGAGCCGGTATATTGTATTCTTTCAGAACCGGATACTGTAGTTGGGCTACCTACAGGTGGAGCATTTAGCGGAAATGCAATATCCTCATCGGGTGTATTTGATCCTTCATCTGCAGGTTTGGGCATGACCAAAGTATATTATAGCTACACTGATAGTTTGGGTTGTAGTAATGTGGATAGTATAGAGTTGTTGGTAGTCGGACCAAAGACTCCGCAGCTAATGGCATCACAGGACTCGGTTTGTATCACAGGACCCAATGTCATCATTACTACCGATCTGTCCGGCGGAAGTTTTACAGGTGATGGTATCATCGATGCTATAGGCGGTATATTTGACCCGACGATAGCCGGTGTCGGAGCGCATCAGATACGATACAATCGTCAAGATACTTGTCCCGAAGAGGCATTCATTACACTTTATGTAATCGATACCATACCGCCACCCATTATCAACTGTGGTGCAAGTGGACCGGATTCTGTCCAATTCGTCTGGGGGCATCCAACATCCACCGAGTTCATCATATCTGTATTTTATAATGGAAATACTCTCATCGATAATCGCTTAACTTCTGATCGAGATATTACGATCATGAATTTGCTAGCCAATGATATCGTGCGTATAGAAGTGATAGCCGTTGGAGATGCGCCTTGTGGCAATAGTTCAACTTCAAGTTTGGAATGCCAAGCTGAGCCTTGTCCGGTAGTAGATATCACTCTAATGGCTGACCAAATCATTTGTGTGACAGATGAGCCGATAGTTATTTCTGCACAACCTGCCGGCGGAAGTTTTCATGGTACAGGTATCGTCGATACTCTTGCAGGACTGTTTAATCCCTCAAGTACAGGTATCGGTACACACCAAGTAGATTATATCTTGCGTCGCCCCGGTGGCTGTGAGTACACACAAACTATAGAGATTACGGTAGAGGATACTTTGAGGACCCCGATCGTAAACTGTGTACAAGTATCTTTGGATTCAGTCACTTTGAGTTGGGCATATACGGATGGCGCTACGGAAGTGCTACTCAATACTTGGGTAAATGGAGTCCCTGATATTGTCAATCTGAGAACCTCCCAAACAAATTTTGTCAAAAGAAATCTCAATGAAGATGATATCGTACGTGTACAAGTTGTATTTGTAGGCATAAATACTTGTGGGGATAGTAAGCCAGGATTTGGAGAGTGTCAGGCCTTAAAGTGTGATGATAACCCTCCTGTTATTGATCCTATAGCTCCACTGTGTGTCACCGGTCCGGCAGTCCAACTCCTTGCTAGCCCTACCGGAGGTGTATTTAGAGGCAATGCCTTGACAGATGATGCATTCGATCCTACTGTAGCCGGAGTTGGTACCCATACGATTACTTATACCTGGATAGATGATATTGGATGCCCGCAAGTGCAGTCAATAGATATCATGGTAGAAGACACCTTGGCACCGCCTGAGTTAAATTGTAGCAAAACGACCGTTACGAGCGTTGAAGTCTCTTGGAGTCATCCGCTGGCTACAGACTTTATATTATCTTATGCTGTCAATGCCGATCCTGCCAATATCATAAACACAGATCAAAACAATTTCGAGCTCACAGGACTCAATGAAGGGGACTCTGTCCATTTTGCAGTAATTGCAGTAGGAATTAATTCTTGTGGCGATAGCAATCCGGCTCTAGTAACTTGTGTAGCAGAAGACTGCCCACCAAGTCCAATTGATTTATCCGGCAATCGAACTGCATTCTGTATTACGGACGATCGATATCAGATCACTGCATCACCTCAAGATGCTAGTTCTATTTTTAGCAGCAATAGTCCGGGACTGACTATAGATGGTATCTTTGATCCTAGGGTAGCAGGTATAGGTAGCCATGTAGTACATTATATGATCGATGATGGTGTTATTTGTTTATGGGAAGACAGTATTCTTCTCACAGTATATGACTTGATCGCCCCTCCGGATGTCTATTGCACGGATCAAAAACTCGATCAAGTACGATTTGAGTGGACTGGTGGCATCGGTGCAGTCGAGTATCTCATCCGCTATCGAATAAATGGAGGTGCATTGCAGGGACCCATTATTACCTCCGATGCCTTTTATACAGTTACCGGTCTGACCGAACTCGACAACGTAGAGATTTTTGTTGAGATCGTTAGTGATTTGCCATGTGGAAATTCGATTCCCGGAGAGGCATCTTGTGTTGCACTAAATTGTGATATTGTTATATCCGATATCATTCCGGAGATCGTAATCTGTGACTTTGAGCCTGTGCTCGTCGCACCGAGCATAAGTGGTAGTGGTACAGACTACAACTATACTTGGACATTGCCCGACGGTACCCAACGCACCGGAGAGTCCATCATGGTTATTGAAGAAGGGAGTTATCGCCTGGACATCGTTGATAACAGAGGATGTTTTGCGACTGCCTCCTTTAGTGTCCGTTTAGATCCGATTATACCATTTATCAGTATCAGTGACCCGTCTTGTTTCGGAAGGCAGGATGGTTTTATAAGGATAGACGCCATATCCGGAGGAGAGCCGGAATATGAGATATCCATCAACGGTGAAGCTTTTACTTCTGATCGAACATTTACAGGCTTAGCTGCAGCTGACTATATTATCGAGATAAGAGACCAACAGGGTTGTACTTGGGCAGATACATTTTTGATCTCGGATCCGGACGAATTTTTGTTTACTATCGACACAACGCAGATCGTCAAATACGGTGACTCCCTCATCTATTTGGTTGACGTGGATGATAGGACAGATTCGTTAGTGATCTTTAAAGTATGGCTGACAAGCGATCCTAACATCGAATGTACCACTTGTTGGGATCTGAAATCTTATCCGCTCTATACCGGTAACTATCTGCTCAATGTCCAAACCTCTAATGGTTGCCCGGGTGATGGTATCGTTCGTGCTATTGTAGAGCATGATAGAAGGGTCTATATCCCGAATGTATTTAACCCCACCAGCACACATCCTGACAATTCTATATTTAGAATATTTGTGTCAGAAGAAGTAGAAGAAGTAGAAGAAATGCAGATTTTTGACCGATGGGGGGAGATGATGTTTAGGACGTATCAAGCATTTGATCCACGGTCAGAAGTTGTTGGATGGGATGGAACATTTAATGGTAAGGCATTGCCTCCGGCAGTATTTGTCTATTGGATCAAGATCAGATATACAGATGGGACTAGAGCTTTCTTTAAAGGTGATGTTACATTGTTGCGTTAGGACTTTAAGCTCGTATGCAGGTACTTTTGGATTCCATCAGGTACTGAGATCTTTTTTGTTATGGCACAATCATTGTTTTATAAGTAACAGATGATCAGTCATTTAGTCTTTTTTTGTCATATTTAATCACAACAGTGTTAAATACTTGAGCAGAAAATACAATCTTATTACCTTGCAGCACTCATGATGAGAAGAATACTATATAGTGGTATGATCTTTTTCTGGCTTCCAGCTTTCTTGGGCGCTCAATGTGGGATTCTAGACTCCTTTTATATACCGGATGAGTCATCGGAAAATTTTATCTTGGAGGTGAATGGATTGAGCAACGATGATCTTTCTGATCCCAATCAAGGAGTATGTGGAGTGACATTGCATTTTGAGCATGATGGAATCGGTGATTGGGAGGTTCTATTGACATCACCGTCCGGACAGCAAGTGAGGCTGGTAGGTCCGAGTGGTTTATTTGGTCAAACCAATGGATCTTCTTGGGATGTTACTTTCGTGCCCTGTGGAGATATGGCCGCACCGGATTTGGGCTATTTACCTACTTGGGATTCTGATCAGGCTTGGGGCAATTTTGCTAGTTTTACGGGAAGCTATTATCCCAATGTCGGTTGTTTGGAAGATTTTGATTTAGGCAATGTCAATGGCTCTTGGACCTTATTTATTCGCGACTATAATGAATTGGATTTGGGTTTGTTGTTGGGCTTTAGCCTCCGATTTTGTGATGAGTCCGGTAGTCTGACTTGCTTACTATGCACGGCAAAGGGAGGTAGATTGACGCATAGTAATTTTAAAGCTTGTCATAGAGATCAGCGCCTAGATTTTGACCCCGGAGTTGTATTTCCGGAAGGGGAGGCTGACACGACAAATTATGACTATACATATCTGATAGTGCGTAATGATATCATCGTAGATGAACGGATACGACCAAATCTGACGGGTGCTCCACCCGGTATATACACTGTGTGTGGATTATCATATCAAG
The DNA here is from genome assembly GCA_024277695.1 of Bacteroidota bacterium. GTDB lineage: Bacteria > Bacteroidota > Bacteroidia > Chitinophagales > Saprospiraceae > JAJRUR01. The sequence goes on from JAJRUR010000051.1 coordinate 6,946, forward strand.
AGTCGGACTCAACGGATGTACCGCAGCCCGAAGATATGCAATCTTTTTCTCAATTTAGGGATAGCTTGAGTAGTCCTAACCCTCCAATGTGTGGGGAACTTTCTACCAATTGTGTGCGCGTAGAAATCGTCCCGATTCCGGATACGGTATTCATTCAGGATATGATCTGCAAGGGAGCGACGTATCAAATAGAGGATTCAAGCTTTAGTACGCCGGGGATAAAATACATCAATACACTTAGTGCTAATGGATGTGATAGTGTGATCGTATTGGACTTGGAAGTGGTAGAGCCCTTGGGGAGACTTACCGGAGATAGTGTCTTTTCTTGTACGGATACTATTATGGATTTGTTTTATGACGGAGAGCCTTTATCGGAATTGGATTTTATAGAATGGTCAAATGCCTCTGGGGATTTTACTGCGAGTAATACACTCAGAGTACAGGCTTCCAAAGCAGGTCTTTATACAGTTAGGGTCTCAAAGCGTGGTTGTGTCAAAAGTTTTACGAGACGCATTACAAATTCGGTCGATATTCCGGTGATCAATGCTCGCGGCACTATACTGACCTGCAGTCAACGCCAACGTAGGATTCGAGCTACGAGTTCTATTACACCGGCTACTTATGTATGGAGGTATAATGGCACTTTTTTTTCTAATCAACAAAACCCATTCGTCACTCAAGGAGGGCAATATGAAGTGACGGTAAAGGATAGCTCAGGATGTCTTAATCGCGCTACAGTTGAGGTGACACTCGATACGATCAGTTCAGAATCTGTCGCAATCGGTGGTTCATTGAGATGTGCAGTTGACTCGTTCCGTATTGATCTGAGAACCCGAAATGGTTCTACTTATCTATGGAGTGGGCCTGGAGGTTTTAGCTCGACTAGTCAAGACCCTTGGGTTACCCTCGCCGGCTGGTACACGGTAATAGTTTCACTACCCAATGGCTGTATGGATACAGTTTCTGCCCAAGTCCGAGATGATGTGGAAGAAATTCAATTTGATTTTGTCAACGATACCATAGATTGTGCTAACCCATCCGCAGATCTTGAAATCATGAGCTCAATATTAGGAACCGGTTTTCGATGGATTGGTCAGATGAATGACACGCTTTTTGGAGGGTCGGTATCTGTGTCCAATCCCGGATTTTATACCGTCCGAGCGACTACTATCGATGGTTGTGAGCGCGATACGATCATAGAGGTCATGATAGACACGATTCGCCCTGTCATATCGGTATTTGGTGACCTCGAATTGACTTGTAATCGTCAGTCGCTGGACTTAGTAGCCCAAGCTGCCCCGTCGGATGCAGTCATCAGCTGGGTCTATCCGGATCGGCGTGTCTTCGTGACGGATCGTATCAATACACGTCTGGGTGGAACATATCAAATCGTAGCAGAACGACCCAATGGGTGTAGAACTGTAAAAGATATTACAAGTACTTACGGTCAGGATATGCCCGATCCGATGACGCTTATCCAACCGTTTAATTGTAGTACGGACACGGCTTCTCTAAGCGCACAAGAAAATATTAATTATCAATACGAATGGTCTGATCTGTCAAATATTTTATCCTCCGACTTCCAGGTTTTTGTTACAGATACCGGATGGTATTATCTAGATGTGACCGATCAGAATACCTGTGCAGCTCTTTATGCTTATTTCGTACCCATCACACTCGATCTTCCCAATAGTGTGATCTTAGGGGCTGATCAGATCACCTGTGTTGATTCGGTTCTTCGTTTATCTCCGAGTGTTGGAGTAAGCGTCCGCAGTTTTGACTGGACACTAGATGGAAGGTCTTTTAGTAGCGACTCTAGTATATTGATTAGATCCGGAGGTGATTATATAGTGGAATTAGAGTTTTCTTCTCTATGTCGTGATACCATCGTCAAAAGCATAAAAATGGATACAGTGAAACCAATGATAAATATATTGCCCTATGATAGTTTGGACTGTAGGGTACAGATATTGGATTTGGCAGTGGAGGCAGACCAATCATATAACTATTTTTGGAGTTTGAATGGTAATCTACTGGTTAGAGACAGTGTCATCGCTATATCTACACCCGGTCGATATGTACTTCGTACAGAATCTACTACCAATGATTGTGTACGACTAGATACATTAACAGTTACTCAGGATACGATCAAACCTAAAATCAATATTATAGGAAGTGAAATAAATTGTGCTGCCGGCAAAACAGAGATTAGTGTAGAGTCTGACTTGTCCGATGTGATGATCGAATGGATTGGACCCGATGGTTTTTCTTCAGATCTCTATAATCCTTTGGTCAATGATACGGGAGTTTATCGCGTCATTGTAACGGCAAGTACAGGTTGTTTTGCGACAGATACTACCTATCTTAAAGGAAATTTTGTAGTCCCCGACATTTCAGGTCAGGGTGGTTCTCTTAATTGCAGAGATAGTTCTGCTGTTATCGTAGCAATTTCTCAAACCCCGGGGACAGAGATTAAGTGGTTTGGTGCAGGAGGCTTTGTAGTGGATGATAGTATCGCAACAGTCCGTGATACAGGCTACTATGTGGTGATAGCCAAAGGGGTAAATGGCTGTACATCTAAAGATACTGTTTATGTCGATGACCAGCCTGCATATCCGGTGCTCCAAAATATCGACCTGGAAGAATGGACATGTCGGTCAGAATCCATATTGGCTCGAGCCAACAGTATGGATGATAAGGATATCTTTCGCTGGATAAATGCTTCGGGTCTGGCTGTACAAGGCTCCCCTGCTTCCATCACCGAACTCGGGATGCTTCGGCTCGAAGTCGAAGGCACTAACGGTTGCATTACTACTCTCGATACTATCATACCTACGGATACTATCACTCCTCGTGCCTATATACATACGGAGGACATATATATATGTGAACACACAAAAGTACGGTTGCAAGGGACAGCTGATGACTCCACGCTTAGTTATGATTATTATTGGTGGACAGATGAGGGCGAAATATTAAAAGATGAAAGGAAACAACAAGTATTGGTCAATGCCTTAGGTGCATATTTTTTGGCCCTCACCAATCGGAGCAATGGATGTACGGACACGAGTACCTACAGCTTACAAGAGACGCAAAGTAACTTTAGATCAGCTGATATCGTGCTTAGAGATTATACTTGTTTGACAGATTATAACGCAAGCATATCCATCGAGGGGATAGAGGGTGGTTTCGGGTCGGTCACTGTGTCCATAGATGGTGAACCGTACGTGTCCCAAAGAAGTTATGAGTATCTTCTACCGGGATTTTATACCATTAGCCTCAGAGATAGTTTTGGATGTGTTTTGGATACTACCATCGAGATATCTGATATCGAGGATTATCGATTTGATCTACCAAAAGATACCGTCATCAACTTAGGCGATGAGATCACAATCAGTCCTGAACTATCTGACTTTATAGATCCTGATGATATGCATGTGCTGTGGAGACCAAATACCGATTTGGATTGCGCACAGTGTTTAGATCTGATCGTAAGTCCATTGCGCAATACTACGTACTGTCTACAGATAAGCAATAGCAGCTCTTGTAAGGCAGAGGCCTGTATAGAGATTAAAGTAAATGAAATCGATCGTATTTTTGTGCCTCAGGCCTTTACACCAAATGGAGATCAAAAGAATGATCGCTTGATCATAGGGCATAGTCCGGATCTAGAGCTAGTCCAAAAATTTATTATTTATGATCGATGGGGAAATTTACTATACGAAAAGACCAATTTCCTGCCCGGAGAAGAAGAGGGTTGGGATGGTCGATTCGGAGGGCGATTTTTAGACCCTCAAGTGTTGGTCTATTATATGCAATATCGCTTGATCAACGGAGTCGTTCATGAGCAGTCCGGAGACATCACACTACTCAGATAATGGTAGTAATCAGGCGACACTAGCATTCATTTGGCAGTCTTCATGTAGTAAAGTATAAAAGTTTTTATATCTTTCACCTTTTAAATTAATACATCGTATTCATAAAGAGCACATCTACATGCTAAAATTTAGATTATTAGCTAAGGTAAAACTCGTTTTTGCATTGAGTTTTATATGGCTGAATTTTATTTCCGGTCAGCAAGAGTTTGAACGGACCAAAGAGTCTATAGAGGCTCAAATGTTAGCTGCACAACCGAGTATGGATTGTATGAATCCTGTAAAGGATTTTGATACTTGTGAGGAGGCAGAAGATAATGCCTATTGTGACCTCAATGACTTGGAGGATTATTGTACCGATATGACAGATACGGGTAGCTCCAATAGTGAGCCCATTCCCGGTTGTGCAACGAGTAC
>JAJRUR010000052.1 GCA_024277695.1 Bacteroidota bacterium
CATAGAAAAAATTACTTATGCTACTGATTAAAGTGCAAAGATAAACAAATTATCGTTTGATGCTGCATCCTATTGCCTTGGTCGTTGAGGGTATTATGTCTTGACCCTTTTGGATAGCTTGGATGGCATTACGGACATAGTGGATACTTACATCCTCAGGAGATGCATAGTTATCGTCGATGGCACCCATATATCTCACGACCAAATTTTTATCTAGTAAAAATACATGCGGGGTTTTTGTAGCTCCAAATTTTGGATAGACATCTTGACCTTGGTCGATCAAATAGGCAAAGGGGAAGGATTTTTCTTTTGCCCTGACTTGCATAGCCTCGAAGCTATCTTCGGGTACGATATCGGGGTTATTGGGGTTGATAGCAACTACCGGCCATCCTTTGGGGGCCATTTCGTGATGTAGTGCTATGATACGATCTTCATATTTTACAGCAAATGGGCAGTGATTGCAAGTAAAAATGATGATATATCCTTGAGCATCTTGGATATCTGCCAATGAAAAATAATTTTCATCGATATTTTTTAAGCTAAAGTCTTCTGCCACATCACCTACTTTGTATCCTTGAGCGCAGAGCTCTGTCAAGGCAATAAGGAAAAGGCTTAGTATCCATAAATTTTTCATCGGCAAAAAATATTTAATCAGACAAAAGCTGGTTTATTATTATTTTGGAAGGTTCATAAAGTGCTTGACCTTATCGTACAACTGATTATAACTACTGAATGATCCTTCGTAAAACATACGGTCTTTGCGATTGTAAATAAGCGTACCCGGAATAGCTCCGCTCCAGATTCCGGATACTTCATTGATCCAGCTATTCATATCCGGATCTATGAGGTGTACGACTTCGGATTCGATATGATTTCGGTTGATAAAAGGGATCAGTTTGGATCGTGTCTGTCCTTCAAAGTCTAAGCTCACTAGGAGTACTTTGAGTTTTCGCTGTCTCTGATATCGCTGCAATCGCTCAAAGTGGGGAAGCTCATCCACACAAGGTCTGCACCAAGTGGCCCAAAAATTAATGACATAGGTTGTGTCATTGTACTCGTGTAGTCTTGGTCGGAGTTGATCGAAGGTCAGTATCTCTACATCCATGACATAATCTTGAGCAGACAAGAGGAGTGGAGCGAGCAAGATGTATAAGCTTACGAATAACTTCATGAGACGCAAAATATTAAAAACGACGGAGACACATTATCCTAAACGCAAAAATACAAAATTTGTTTGTCGGCTTGATCCTGAGATTTCGTCTTAACAAAACTTTAGCTTAGGTCGGATAGATCAAGCGACTTCGGTAGATACGCCCAAGCGTTCTATTTCTGAGATCAGCTCATCATCGAGAGCGATTGTTTTTTTGGATAGTAGTTTTAGATCGATTTCATTTTTGGTATCGACTAATACGAACCGAAGTCGTTGTTTGCCTTTGTATTTTTTGAGGATATCATCCAAAGCATTGATGAGATGTTTGTCCATATTATGGATATCGATTCTTATGACCAGTCCGGACAATAATTCTTCAACAGCGGTTTCGAGAGATTGGACTTTGGATATTTTTAGTTCGTGTCCATCTCCTGACCATTTTTTTCTATAAAAACCTTCGACATAGACAGACTGGCCCGGTTCGAGTCTTCCTTTAAAGTCTTGGTAGTCTTCTTTGAAGAGTCGTACTTCGATTTGTGAGTGGTAATCTTGTAGAGTAAAAATACCGTACCCTGTGCCTTTTTTAGAAATGCGATGTTGGGCTTGTGCTATGAAGAAAGCCATTTTTAGTTTTGTATTTTCGGATATTTTTTTTTCATCAACCAACTTTTGAATTTTTTGTACATCAGCATTTGTAAAATGCCTAATAAATCGATCATAGGGGTCAAGTGGATGCCCGGATAAAAAGATTCCGGACACTTTTTTTTCCATAGCCAGTTTAGTATTGAGCGGCCATTCATCTGCTTGGGGCGGTGTGGGTTCGGGAATATCTTCGGAGAGTGCATCACCGAAGAGGCTTGCCTGTTTTGTCAGTGCTTGCTCCCGAATATAGCTTCCATATCTAGCGAGTTGTTCTAAAAAGCTATTATATCTACCTGTAGCTGCGAAGAGCTGTGCGCGCGTGATATTTTTGGTAATGTTATCGAAGGCGCATCCATAAGCGAGTGATTCGATGGCGCTTTTGTTGACAAAACGTGTATTGACTTTTCTAAAGAAGTCATAGATATCTTCAAAAAGTCCTTCATCTGTACGCGCTCTGATGATTTCTTGACAAGGAGCTTTACCGATGCCTTTGAGGGCAGAGAGTCCGAATCGAATATGTCCTTTTTGATTTACTGTAAAATTGACGAAGCTTTCGTTGACATCCGGTGGGAGTACTTTTATACCCATTCTTTTGCATTCTCTCAAGAAGAAGTTGAGTGTTTCGACATCGTTTTTGTTGTGTGTAAGTACCGAAGCCATAAACTCTGCCGGATAGTGTGTTTTGAGGTATGCTGTCTGAAAAGAGATTACAGAATAGGCAGCTGCGTGAGAGCGATTGAATCCATAGGAAGCAAACTTGGCCATGGTTTTGAAGATATTTTTGGCAGTCTGCGTATCGACACCTTTATGCATAGCACCTTGCACGAAGATTTCTTCGTGTTTTTTCATTTCGGTTTCGTCTTTTTTGCCCATAGCACGTCTGAGCATATCGGCTTTGGCGAGGCTGTAGTCGGCCATAATTTGGGCTGCCTGCATGATCTGTTCTTGATAGACCATAATACCATAGGTAGGTTTGAGGATATCTTCGAGCCAAGGGTGTGGATAATCGGTGGGTATTTTGCCGTGTTTTCGATCGATAAACAGGGGAATATTGTCCATAGGGCCCGGACGGTAAAGTGCAGTCATAGCGATGAGGTCCTCGAGGTTGGTCGGTTTGAGGTTTTTGAGGTGTTTTTGCATACCTATAGACTCAAACTGAAAGATTCCGATCATATCACCGCGCTGAAAAAGTTTGATAGTTGGTTCGTCATCGAGGGGTATCTCATCGAGATGGATACGAGCTTTTTCACCGTGTCTGAGGACTATCAGATCAATGGCATCTTTGAGGATAGAGAGTGTTTTTAGGCCAAGAAAGTCCATTTTGAGCATACCTGCTTTTTCGACTAGGCTACCTTCGAACTGTGTTACAAGGAGTTCTGAGTCTTTGACTTTGGCTACGGGTATAAATTTGGTAATATCATCCGGCGCGATGATAACACCTGCTGCATGGATACCTGTATGCCTAACAGAGCCTTCGAGCCTTTGGGCAAGATTTATTGTTTCGGCTTCTTTGTCCTCTTTTTTTGATATTTGGTGCAGTTTGATGATATTTTCGTAGTCTTCTGCTTTCCAATCTTGGGCCAGGTCATTTTCGGATTTGCCGAAGATAGACTTTAGTTTGGTACCGGGCTTATCGGGTATTAATTTGGCTATTCTGTCTGTGTCATTTAGCGGGAGGTCGAGTACTCTACCCACATCTCGTACGGAAGATCGAGCCGCCATGGTACCGAAAGTAATGATTTGAGCTACTTGTTGTTTGCCGTATTTGTCGATGACCCAATCGATCACCTTTTGTCTTCCGGAATCGTCAAAATCTATATCGATATCCGGCATAGATATGCGTTCGGGATTGAGAAAACGCTCGAAGAGGAGCTGATACTTTAGCGGGTCGATATTGGTAATTTTGAGGCAATAAGCGACTGCGGATCCTGCTGCAGATCCTCTTCCCGGACCTACGACTACGCCCATTTGGCGTGCTGCTTGGATAAAGTCCTGCACGATGAGGAAGTATCCGTTAAAGTTCATATTGGATATGATGCCGAGTTCGAGTTCTAGGCGATCTTGGACTTCAGCACTGATCTCTCCATAGCGTTCTTTAGCTCCCTGATAAACCAAATGTTTGAGATAGTCAAATTGTGATTTAAAACCTTGGGGCAATGGAAAATTTGGGAGTAGGACATCGCGTTTTAGCTGGAGTGTATCGACTTTGTCAAATACTTCCATGGTATAATCGATGGCTTGAGGCACATCAGCGAAGAGTTTTGTCATTTCTTCTTTGGTTTTGAGGTAGTAGTCACTGCTCGAAAACCGAAAGCGTTTTTCTTCGAATATTTTTTGATTGGTATTGACACAAAGGAGGATATCATGGGGCTTCCAATCGTCCTCATCAATATAATGTGCATCGTTAGTAGCGATGACTTTTATATTATATTTTTTGGCCAATCGCAAGAGGGTCTGGTTGACCTGTTCTTGGCTAACACCGGTTCCATCGATATTATCTAAGCCTCTGTGTCTTTGGAGTTCGATATAATAATCCTCTCCAAAAAGATCTAGCCACCATTTGAGGAGTTCTTCGGCTTTTTCTTCTCCTTTGTGTATAATAGTTTGTGGTAATTCGGCTCCGATGCAGCAACTCGTAGCGATGAGTCCTTCGTGATACTGTAGGAGTAGTTCTTTATCGATTCGTGGAAATTTGCCGTAAAGGCCTTCGATAAATCCTAGGGAACACAGTTTGGATAAGTTTTGATATCCTAGGGCATTTTTTGCGATGAGTAGTTGGTGGTATCGGACATCGCGTTCGTTATTGGATCTGGAGAAGTTCTTTTTGTGGCGATCGTTGACTAGATAGAACTCACATCCTACGATGGGTTTGATATTTCGTTTATTGGCTTCGGCAACAAACTTAAAAGCTCCGTAAAGATTGCCGTGATCAGTAAGTGCTATACCTTTCTGGCCATTATGAACAGCCTTGTCCATCATAGCACCTATCTCGCAAGCACCGTCAAGGAGTGAGTACTGTGTGTGGCAGTGTAGGTGACAAAAATCCATTTAATATCTATCGTTCGTCGTTCGGAAAAAATCATATATAGTGTGCTATATCCGGTCAGCAGAAAATGATACCATTACTTATATACTTGACCTGATCATACACTGAATGTATCGAGTGGCTAAGGTCGTATTTTATTTTGATATATATAAAGAATTTGTCATAATTATTTTTGTCTTTGGAGAATGAACTCAACGAACTCTCTCAGGCAGCCATGTCCACCTTTTTTGTCCAATACCAGCCGGACTGAATTCTTGACTACATCGACAGCATCTGCAGGGCAGGCAGATAGTCCGACATATCCCAAGCATTCCATATCTGTAATATCGTCACCGATATATGCTACTTGGGCAGGGTCTAGCTGGAGCTCTTCCACCCAATTTTTTAAGATCTCGATTTTAGGAGTCTGTCCTACATATACACGATCAATGCCTAGCATGCGGGCTCTGTGTTGTACGATTTTGGGGCTTTGTCCGGCACTCAATATAGCTGTAGTGATATGATGTCTATGTGCCAATACGACTCCCATACCATCCTTACTGTTGAATCGTTTGAAGAGTTCAGCTTGTGCACCTACATAGATACTACCATCGGTGAGGACACCGTCCACATCCATCACGAGGAGTTTAATATTCTTTTGCATCTTCTAGCGCATTTTTGATTTTTAGTGCCTTGACCAAAATAGATTTTATCTTATCCATTTGTAGCATCGTATGAGGATCGGACATTGCAGTCTGAGGTTGTGGATGTGTCTCTATAAAGAAGCCATCTACGCCATTGGCTATAGCACTGAGTGCTACGGCTTCTATCCATTCCGGATCTCCTCCGGTGATCCCTGATGCTTGATTGGGTTTTTGTACAGCATGGGTACAATCCATGATGACCGGTACTCCATGCTTTTTTAGACGATAGATGGCTGTAGCATCTACGATCAGATCACTGTAACCAAAGCTAGTTCCTCGTTCGCAAATCATAATTTTTTGATTGCCGGTGGACCGAACTTTTTCGATAGGAAATGCCATGGCTTCCGGTGACAAGAATTGTCCTTTTTTGATATGGATTGTTTTATTGGTTTTTGCGGCAGCTAACAAGAGGGCTGTTTGCCTACAAAGAAATGCAGGTATTTGTATATAATCGACAATTTCTGCAACTTGCTGTACATCTTGACTTTCGTGGACATCCGTAAGGACATCGACCTTAAGCTGCTTCTTGATATCGCGCAAGATATCCAAAGCTTGTTCATCTCCTATCCCTGTAAAGCTGTCCAAGCGCGATCTATTAGCTTTGCGATAGCTCGCTTTAAAAATAAAGTGGATATTCAGTTTTTTGCATAGTTCCTTGAGAAAAGTAGCTATCGCAAAGGAGGTATCACGATCTTCAATAGCACAGGGTCCGGCGATTAAAATAAAAGGATTCATCGTATTTACAAGTTATTGAGTTTTTTGTTGGCAGTATCTCCAATATAACCTCCGTGGTGTCTAAGTGCGTAGTCCTCTACTGTAAAATGTATTTTTTGCATCATCAAAACTACGAGGATATCCCCCATTATGGTCATTACGGTTGTAGAAGTCGTTGGTGTCAAGCCCAAAGTGTCGATTTCTTGAGGATTTCCTGTCCAAAGTACAATATCTGCCATCGTGGCTAGAGTATTTTTTGTATTGCCGGTTATGGCGATGACCGGTATGTGTGCGTAAAGTTTTTTGACCAGTCCGACCAACTCGATGACCTCACGTGTTTTGCCCGAATTGGAGATCAGCAGAAGGATATCATTTTGTTGTAAGATTCCGATATCACCATGTTGAGCTTCGCCCGGATGTAGAAAAACAGCCGGTGTGCCCGTCGAGCTAAAAGTGGTGGCGATGATTTGGCCTATCTGTCCTGCTTTTCCCATTCCACTGATGACGACCTTGCCTTGGAGTTCGTGTACCTGATGATGGATCTTACTTACTGCATGCTCGATTTGGTCAGTGATTGGAATATTTTTTATGGCTTGTACTTCTTGTCGGATAAGCTCCTCGATATATTTGATTTTATTATTCATTGATTAATTTCTCTATATAAGTCGGTTTTTTTTAGTCGCTCTAGATCTTCGGGGGTATCGATACAGAAGCTGTCCTGATCTGTTATGAGCATTTTGATTTGGTGTCCTGCTTCCAGCCACCTGAGTTGTTCAAGATTTTCAGATTGTTCTAACGAAGACGGTGGCAAAGCTACATAATCTCTCAATGCATCCA
>JAJRUR010000053.1 GCA_024277695.1 Bacteroidota bacterium
GCACATGCTGTACAGTCCCGTCAAACGGTACTATCACTGGAGCATAAAATCACTAAAGTTTTTGGCAGAAGTGGTGACAGGTAGATTATCCCTAAAACTATGAGTTGCGCTAAAGATGGATGCTTTTCAAAAAAATAAATTTTAATAAATTAGTAGATAAAGATACAAAAAAAATTAGATTGCAAACTAAATCAAGTCGAATATTCATTAAAGAAACGTTAAAGCAATACGAGGTGTTGCCTGAAGCACATATATATTACAAGGGTATCGCACCTACGGCGCTACAAGGGTATCGCACCTACGGCGCTACAAAGGTATCGCACCTACGGCGCTACAAAGGTATCGCACCTACGGCGCTACAAGGGTGTCGCACCTACGGCGCTACAAGGGTGTCGCACCTACGGAGCTACAACAATATTTGCACCTACGGAGCTACTACAAACCGTTTGCTCCTACGGAGTAGATGACAAAAACAAAAGCCCCGGCGGGGCGACCTGATTGTAGAATAAACAGGATAAAGAAACAAAAGCCCCAGCGGGGCGACCTGTACAATGTGTTCATTACATACACACAAATATATTTCAGAAATAATACGAAGCGCAATCAAAAATTATAGTTCATTTTTTGGGTAAGTCACACGATTTCCGGACAGTTTTTATGCGTAGTCTGACAGAAAACTCCTTAAAAACTTGTTGAGTTTGTAAAAAAGATACAAAGAGTTATAAAGGTGTCGTACCTGCGGCGCTATATGCCTTTTTGTCTAATTTTTACATTAGATAATAGATTTTTATTCTCAGATATTTGATGGGTAGCTGCGATGGTTGCTATTGGAGTCGCTAAAAACCATCCGAGTACCGGGATACTCAACATCAGCAAAAATATGCTACCATGTATAATGGCGATCAAGCGATGTCTGCGCACATAATCTGCTGTGTCTCGTACATTGTAGTACCGCTCAAGTGTGTAATCCATATTGCCAAATCCTGCATAATAGGCTTGAACTATAAAGATACATACCGCTGAAAATCCTGCGACAAGTGGGATCAAACTCAATACCATCAGTAAGATGATCAGTAGCAGTTCTCGGATTACATTGCGAATACTGATCCTTAGACCTCGAAGGATTTCTTTTATAAAACGCCCGGGCTTAAAGATTTGATCGGATATTATGCCGTACTCGGTTCGCTCGACTTGTTCGGAAAGTAAACTCATAAATGGCGACATGACGATGAAAAGCGCGTATTTGAAAAGAAAGATAAAACTCAACACAAATACTACAATAGAAAATTTGTCACTCAACCATTCTATACTACTTTTGCCCAACGCAAAAGGCCACTTCTCCACAAGCCAATGTTCATAAGGGGCTAGTGCCTCATTCAGTATATAATACAGCCCCAAAAAACACAGGGCAGAAATGATGCCCGGTATTAAGATGTATCTGAATACACCATAGCGAAAAATGTCCTTAATAGCTCTGAAATAATATCTCATGCGAAGTGATTAAACTAAATTGTTTTTCAAAATACATATTTTTTTCAAAAGTAAATATCTTTGTTCATATCATCCGAGCATGTTCCGCTTCCTAAATCTATGTAATCCGTCCCAATGTATAGTGCTTTTTTTATGTGATTTACTTTAATGGACAAATGGTAGTTTTTTTGCTACGAATGGTATGATTTGTTGTTTCAAAGGTCGATATACACTCGATGACCAAAAAATAATGTAGCTCAGTTCATTTAAAATGACTTTTGTTTTGACCTGATAGCTTGCTGAGTTTTGATGATCATTGGTTGAGTATTGATGATAGTTGACACATTTGCTTCTATATTGGGCTATTCGGACAGACTATATACTGAAAAGCGACATCTATACATTCTTGCTTGATTTCCCAATCATCTGCTTGTATCCTTGCAGCACGATGACAAAAGAATGTCATCAATTATTAACCTACAATTTAATTTTTAACTCAAATCACTTATTATGACTTATCGATCTATTTTTATTTTTGTGCTTCTTCTACAATCTATCTGTACTTTTAGTCAGAGTTCTATCGGATTCCAATTTGGATACAACAATTCAGACTACAGATATATTATGAATTATTCTGACCTGCAAGCAACCAATGCTCTGAATGGTTTCAATCTGGGTATTTATTATCAAAAAGTATTGGGGCAGGGCCTAAGTATTTCGCCGGAGCTACATTACACGCACCGCGGATTTGTCCTCAATAGAGGATTTGAAAGTGGTAGCCAAATTTTAACCAAGATCAACCTTGCTTTTGTTGAGACAGCAGCAATAGTTAAATGGGGCTCAACTGCCCAAAACTTAACTCCTTTTTTTGAATTAGGGCCAAAGCTATCCTATAGAGTGCAAGGCAGTAGTACTCATTTTTATGAGACTGGTACGGAATCTTTTGAGAGCGGCATGATAGCGCCTATGGAACTAGCTTTCATCATCGGCGGTGGTTTTTCTCTACCTGTAGCTACTACAAAACTGCATCTGTTTTTGCGGTACTCCATGGGACTAAATAATGTATCTAATTCATCCACAGCTGATATTACTATGCGATCTCAAGTATTTTCGTTCGGAACTGCTGTCGATCTGTGGAATACAAGAAGCTCAAAGAAAAAATATTGTACAAAATCATCTTGTCTTTAAATACTATTTATTTAGCTATTAATCCTTTCATAATTAAAAGAGTAGAAAATATTTTCTACTCTTTTTTTATTTGTCCGGATAACAGATAGATGACAGATAGCAATTATCTCAAACTCATTCGGTAAATTTATATCCAACGCCTCGCACCGAATGAAAATGGCGGGGAGATCTTGGGTTTTGTTCGAAGTATTTTCTGAACGCCATGATAAAATTATCTACAGTCCGTGTCGATGGAAAAACATCGTATCCCCAGACTGTTTTTAGGATCGTATTTCTGGAGATGACTTCATCTTTGTGTGTGAAGAATAGTTTTAATAAATGTGCTTCTTTTTTGGTCAGTTGAAACTCACCATGTACGCCTATAGCTTTATGGTTTTTGAAGTTGACGGAGTTGCTGCCGAAATGTATTGTATCTAAGTCTTTTTGATTCTTCTGTGTCTGCGTACGACGAAATATATTTTTTATGCGCAGGAGAAGTTCTTCGATCTGAAAGGGTTTGGTAATATAATCATCTGCTCCGCTTTTGAGCCCTTTAATGATATCTTGAGCAGCATCCTTGGCAGTCAACATTATGATGGGTAGAGTAGGATTTGTTAAGCGGATCATCTGACAGATCTCTAAACCACTTATTTTAGGTAGCATTAGATCTAGAAGCAATAGATCGAAATGTTGACTCTTGAGTTTTGTCATTGCCTCTTCTCCGTCATGTGCAGTAATGACTTCATAATCTTCAAGTTCTAAATTGAGGCGGAGAGCTTCACGGATACTTTTTTCATCTTCAACCAATAATATTCTGTTCATAGTGTTACAAATCCGGTTTATTTATTTTTATTTTGATCCAAAAAATACTTCCTTGAGGTTTATTGCTTTGGTAGCCGTATTGCCATCCATGCGCTTCGCTGATTTTTCTAACGATATAAAGCCCCAATCCGGTTCCTTTTGTCGTTCTGGTGTCTTCTGATCCGACACGGTAGAAACGGTCAAATATTTTTTTTCTTTCGGGGGCAGTGACGCCTATGCCTTTATCGATGACGCGAAGTGTTGCTACATCGTTTTTTTGGAAGAACTCTATATCAATAGATTTGTGCTCCGGACTGTATTTGATGGCGTTGTCGATTAGATTATTGACTATACTGTCAAACCCGTCTCGATCTGCATAGATGACTATTGCATCCGGTATCTTGATCTTTATATTGTAATCCGGGTATGTTTGGGCTATACTTCGTGTGCATTGTCGTACTGCCTCTCGTACATCAATAGCTTCCGGATAGGGTTGGTATTGCGCATCGACTCTAGCCGAAAAGAGGAGGTTTCGGATGAGCTTATTGAGGCGTTCGAGATCATAGCGGCTGTTAGTAAGCAGAGTACTGCGCTGTTTCGCAGTGAGTTGTGGCCTTAATAGTGTATCCAAGGCGATCTTTAGGGATGCGATGGGAGATTTTAGTTCGTGGGATATAGAGAGTAAGAAGTTGCGTTTCATATTGGCTGTAGCCACTTCTCTTCTGTAAGAATTATATATAAACCAAATGGCCAATAACAAGCTCAATATGATGACAATACCTTCACCGATGATCATTCTTTCTTGGCGTTTGTATTCTTGTTGCGTGCGCCTATATGCTTCGGTATCCCTTAGTTCACTGATGGGTTTATTGGACTCCAAGGCTAAGATTTGGAGTTCTTTTTGGTAAATAATCCTATTCTTTTGGTGGTGCAGGTAAGTCCACCATCCGAGTGCCAAAATCATATACACAATGACAAAATGACTTATGATACGGAGTTTGTTATTTGAGTTATTCATAAAAGTGCTACAAAGTAATGATTTTGCGGTTTTAGTTGTGATGACTGTGTGATAGAAAGCTTGTGCTTGAGCTTTTTTGAGTCCAAATATCCCATTTTGGCAGAGGAACATCAGACGTTAATAGGAGTTCGTCAAAAGACATAATAGATATGTAAATAATTTCTATATGTTATTAAGTAAAAAGTAATCAATGAAATACATATTAAATAATAATTTAAAGCTCACGTATTTAAGCAGAATACATAACCCCCAAAATTTTCATCTTATAACGCTTGGATATATGCCTGTACGACCTATAGCTGAGTATCGCTTTTATATCCTTATGCGCCAAAACACCTATGCACTTACGACTAGACAGTCGTACTCGGACAGAACTGTGGGACACTTAGGAGATGGGTTTCTATGCTGCATGATTTTTTTTAGGTATAATACTAATCTAATTTTCAACATATCAGTTGCTTAGATATAATAAATACTCTTTATGTGATATTTGAGATACTTTTGGAACAACTTTTGAAGTTTAGACTGCATCGTGGCATTAGACATACTATATCAGATTAAAAAAGCTCTATTGGTGGACAGCACCGTATCTGTCCCCGGATTAGGTGTGTTTTACCTAAAACAGCACTCTAGCAGGCTCGTGGCCAAAGAGAATAAGATCTACCCCCCTTCCAAAGAAATCCGTTTTAAATGGAAACCAAAGACGCGCGGAGATCGTTTGATAGGACTTTTGATCGACGAGTATGGTCTAGACCATATTGCGGCAAGAGAAGCTATACTGGCATACTCGGACGAAGTAAAGCAAAGGTATTCTGATACAGGAGAAGCAGATCTCCCTGGTATAGGAAGATTATTCCATGACCAAAATGACAATCTCCTTTTTGACGGTACGGGTGCTGATCCTGTATTTATGAAATCTTCCCTTCCTGTACTTGAGATCCAGCCATTGAAAACCCTTCCTGAAAAACAGACACAAGAACCAATCCATCAAGAGAATTTCCCCCTAACTCCTGAAGAAGATTCGATAATCACAGAGGACGAATTGCAGGAGTTTGTAGAGGCAGACTGGGAAACCGACGAAACAACAGTGTCACAAGAAGAAGTAGATACTGCACCGGAAATGCCGCCTCCGGTAATAGAGGAGGAAGTGCCGACAGCTATGGCTATAGACAACACAAGAATGCAGATCTCCGAGCAAGCTACGGAGCCACGTACTGCTAATAGATCAGCTCGGTCGGCATACTTACCCTTATTCTTAGTATTCGGGCTTGCTCTGGCAGGACTTATCGCTTGGATGTTGTATCCTTCTCAGGATACGTCAACGGAGTATGAACTCACTAAGATCGATAAAAATCGCATAAACCAAAGTCCGGAAAAATCTATCGCGGATGCCTCAGATGTAGTCAAAGGTGATGATATAACTCCGGCCGATAGTACGGTTCTGACGCAACCGAACCAAACGACGGAACTAGACGAAAACGATCTAGCTGAGCTCCCTACAGTGAACGACAAGACGGAGGATTCTGACATCAACACGTCTAATAACCAAACCGGATCCGAATGTATCATTATCGTTGGTTCTTTTGGTCGTAAGGCCAATGTGAAGAGTATGGAATCCAAAATCCGGCGGCTGGGTTTTGAGTCTTACATTGATAGTCAGACATTAAACTTGACGCGTGTGGGTGTAAGAGTAAATTGTAGTCAGGTGACCGGTGTGTTGAGCGAGGTCAAATACAAGTTGGAAAAGAACGCTTGGATACTAGAATAGATGGCTACGCAGCACAAAGACCATTATGACATACGAGTACGTCCCGATCAATTGGAAGATGTTTGGGTCATAGCCCAAAAACTATCTCACTTGGTTGGCGAACGGATTGATTTAGAGGATTACGAATTGGTTAGACGATCGATCGATGCGCGCAAAAAGACGATATATTACCAATTGCGCTTTCGCTTAAAGCGAACAAAACCCAAAAGCCAACTCCCTACTCAAAAGATAGCTGCCAATGCTCCTGAAGTTGTCATTGTGGGCAGTGGACCTGCAGGTCTTTTTGCGGCACTACAACTGCTAAAACAAGGCATACGGCCGATCATATTGGAGCGTGGCAAGGATGTCCAAAGTAGGCGTAGGGATTTGAGAGCGATACAGCAGGAGGGGGTTGTAGATCCTGACTCTAACTACTGTTTTGGAGAGGGTGGTGCCGGTACATACTCTGATGGCAAACTCTATACGCGCTCAAAAAAACGTGGCTCGGTAGCGCAGGTGCTTAATATATTGGTAGAGCAAGGTGCTCCTCGAGATATATTGATCGATGCACATCCGCATATAGGCTCTAATAAGTTGCCTAAGGTCGTAGCCAATATTCGAGCAACAATTATCGGACTTGGTGGCGAAATCAGGTTTGGACATAGGGTAGTGGATTTGGAGATTCGGGACGGGGCAATTCAGGGGGTCGTGCTAAATGACGGAACTTATATCTCGGCAGATCGGGTGATATTGGCCACGGGGCATTCTGCAAGGGATATTTATTATATGCTGGAGCGAAAGTTGATCAGACTCGAATCCAAAGCCTTTGCTATAGGAGTGCGTGTAGAGCATCCTCAAGCTCTGATTGATGAGATTCAGTACAAGCAAAAGCCCAGACACTCCAAATTGCCCCCGGCTAGCTATCAATTGACCTGTCAAGTAGCTCAGCGTGGTGTCTTTTCTTTTTGTATGTGTCCCGGAGGTTTGGTAGTGCCGGCAGCTACAGCTCCCGGAGAGATTGTAGTCAATGGCATGTCTTTATCGCGTCGGGATTCGGCTTTTGCCAATTCCGGTATCGTGGCAGAAATAGCCGTAGATGATTTGGAGCAGAAGGATCTAATGGCAGGTATTCGGTTTCAGCAGAGTTTGGAGCAGCGATGTTTCGCATGGGGAGATGGTAGCCAACAAGCACCGGCACAGCGACTGACAGACTTTGTCAGAGGTGTCCTTTCGAAGCATTTGCCGGAGAGTTCTTATATACCGGGGTTGTTTTCGGCACCGGTTGATCAGCTTTTTTCAGATAATATATACCATCGTCTATGTGCCGGATTGATGGAGTTTGGTCGGAGGCTCCCGGGATATCTTACAAGTGAAGCTGTAGTCATTGGGACGGAGAGTCGTACGAGTTCGCCTATACGGATACCGCGCAATAGGGAGACCTTGATGCATGAAGATGTTCATGGGCTCTATCCTTGTGGTGAAGGTGCGGGATATGCCGGTGGCATAGTTTCTGCGGCTATGGACGGTATGAAGGTGGCTCAGGTAATTGCATCTGAGCTTGAATGATAAAATTAGTTTAGATTAGAGGTGTAAAATTCGTATCGTAATGAAGGATATTCTTGACTTGATTGGGCGCATACTCATCGCTGGTATATTTGTATTCGAAGGGATAGATTCTTGGTTGTACTTTGATAATACTATGCAGCAGATGATCGACTATGGAATCACTTGGAATACGGAACTTTTGCTCAACGGCGCTATTTTTGTATTGATTACTGGCAGTATATTTTTATTGATTGGTTATCGTACGGGACTAGCTACCATCTTACTGGCGATGTATTGGATACCGGTGACCTTTATAGTCTATCATTTTTGGAATGAAACGGGCTATACACACAGACTACACAAGATCTTATTTATGCGAAATATGGCGATCTTGGGAGGTTTATTGATGGTGTATGTAAATGGATCTAAAGGGCTGAGTGTTAAAAGATTATTTAGAGCTGCACGATGGCCAAAATGGAGGGGTAAACTCTAGATTATATTTTATAGATTTTGAAAAATAAACTAAAAATAGCACTGTTTCAGTTCGATATAAGGTGGTCGGATATTGATCATAATCTACAGCGGATAGAGCAAATGATTTTTGGGCTGGATCCGGTGGATCTGATCATACTACCGGAGATGTTTACTACGGGATTTGATATGCAACCGGAAGTACATGCCCAGACGATGGATGGTGATGCTGTCCATAGTATGAAATACTGGGCAGCGCAAAGTGGAGCTTCGATAATAGCTTCTATGATCATTCGTGATTCGGGGCACTATTACAATCGATGTTTGCATATCAGTACATCAACTACGCCGGAGTACTATGATAAGCGGCACTTGTTCAGTTTGGCAGGAGAGCATCAATCCTATAAAGCCGGTAATCGTCGTATGATCTTCGATATAGACGGATGGAAGATTTTTCCTCAGATATGTTATGATTTGAGATTTCCGGTATGGAGTCGCAATACATTCGATTATGATCTGGCGGTTTATGTGGCAAATTGGCCGGAGTCTCGAATAAGGGCTTGGAGTACTTTGTTGCGTGCCCGAGCTATTGAAAATCAGTGCTATGTCATAGGAGTGAATCGTGTTGGAAATGATCCTAACGGTAATTACTATTCGGGTATGAGCGCTGCCATATCCTACGACGGAGGATGTATAAGAGAGGCTTCATCTGCCGAAGAAATTGTCATCGTCGAATTGGACCGTTTGGAAATGTTGAGCTATCGTAGTCGTTTGGACTTTTTGGCGGATAGAGACAAGTTTGTACTAGAATAGCTTAATATCTAAGCTGCTTTTCTAAATTTTCTATGTTTTTGTTACAATTCCCAACCGCAAAATTTACAGAAGTTAGCGTCTATATCATGACCTTCTCTGCTGCAACTTGTACAAACTTGGGTATTTTCTTCTTTAAACTCTTTCATAACTCCTGCCGTTACGATTCCTGTAGGTACGGCGATGACAGAGTATCCTAGTATCATGATGAAGGCCGCTATTACTCGACCCAAAGCTGTAACGGGTGTGATATCTCCATATCCTACGGTAGTTAGAGTCACTATTGCCCAATAAACACTTCGGGGAATATTGGCAAATCCCTCATTGACGTTGCCTTCTATTAAGTACATTACAGATCCTAAAATAGTCACCATCAAAATGACAAATAAAAAGAATACGAAAATCTTTTGCCAACTGTTCTGCATAGCAAGCAGGATCACTCTTCCTTGCTTGAGAAAGCCCATCAGCTTAAAGATCCTAAAGACACGCAATATGCGCAATGCGCGTATCACCACTAAGGCATGTGTACCGGCTACAAACAGACTCAGATATGTGGGTATGATGGCAAGCAGATCTATGACTCCGAAAAAGCTTGTAGCATACTTCATCGGGCGGTTGGTACTGTACAGCCTCAAGATGTATTCGATCGTAAAGAAAATGGTGAGTATCCATTCGAGGGTGAATAAGAGTTTTAGATGCTTATCGTGATAGTTTTCCATACTATCCAAGGATACGATCACTATACTTGCTAGTATAGCTATCAATAGGACAACATCAAATAACTTGCCCAGTGGAGTATCTGCCTCAAAGATTATCTCATGAATACGGTGCTTGATGTTACCCGACATAATTGCTTTTTGCCTTTGAAGGCTGAAAACTACTCAAAATAGTTCATAGATTGGAAAATAAAGGAGGGCAAATCCAGAATGTTCACGGAAAATCTATAAATCGGTTTCGGGGATAGCCTTCTCCTTA
>JAJRUR010000054.1 GCA_024277695.1 Bacteroidota bacterium
GATACCGAGATGTTCACTATCTTTAAGCTCATCAATAGAGGGGTAGAGGCACATATCGGCTTTAAACCCCAAAAACTAACCTTCGTGTATGTCAAAGACCTCACAGAAATGATCTATCAGTCCATAGTAAAACCCGTCTTTAATGTTGCTTATTTTGCCGCATCAGAACAGTACTATAGTTCAGAAGATTTAGCTACTTTTGTGCGCACATTTTTAAACAAAAAAACCATCAAGATCAAACTTCCTCTCCCTATAGTACATTCAGCAGCTTGGATGAGCGAAAAAATATCTGCTATATCCGGTAAGTCCTCTGTATTTAACCGTGATAAAATCAATGAACTAAAAGCCCAAAGTTGGGTTTGTGATCTCCAACCCCTAAAAGATGAATTGAATTTTACAAACCGTTTTACGCTTAAAACCGGACTGGAAGAAACCCTAGCTTGGTATCAAGCAGAAAAGTGGTTATAAAAATCTTAGAAAAAAAACTAATAACTAAAAACAATCGTTATGAAAGCAACTCCGGCAACAGGAAAAATTGGAATATTGACTCCCGGATTAGGAGCAGTAGCTACTACATTTATCGCCGGTGTCATGGCTGTACGCCGCGGCATTGGAACCCCTATAGGCTCACTAACCCAAATGGGAACTATCCGAGTAGGCAAAAGAACGGAAAACCGTAATCCCAAAGTCAGTGATCTGGTGCCTCTCACAAAACTCGATGATATCGTTTTTGGAGGGTGGGATATCTTTGAAGACAATGTCTATGAGTCTGCCATCAATGCCGCTGTACTCGACAAAGATTTACTCAATGAAATACGCGATGAACTCGAAGCCATCCAACCAATGAAAGCAGTCTTTGACCAAAAATATGTCAAACGCCTAGAAGGATCACATATCAAAAAAGCGGAGACAAAAATGCAATTGGCCGAAGCCCTGATGCAAGACATGCGTCAGTTCAAAGAAAAAAATAACTGCGATCGCCTTGTGATGGTTTGGTGCGGATCTACCGAAATATATATACCCGAGAGCGATGTCCACCAAACTATCGAATCCCTCGAAGATGGCTTGCACAACAACCATCCGGACATTCCACCTAGTATGATATATGCCTATGCAGCTATAAAAATGGGTGTTCCTTATGCAAATGGAGCACCAAATACCTCCTGTGACATACCGGCTATGGTGCAGCTGGCAAAACAGTACGGAACTCCCATCGCCGGCAAAGACTTCAAAACAGGTCAAACCCTCATGAAAACTATTCTGGCTCCGGGTCTCAAAGCTAGATCTATCGGCATAAGAGGCTGGTTTAGTACCAATATACTAGGCAATCGTGATGGTGAAGTGCTAGATGATCCGGATAGTTTCAAGTCCAAAGAAGTCTCCAAACTCTCTGTCCTAGAACAAATACTCGAGCCCGATAAAAACCCGGAACTCTATAAAGATCTCTACCACAAAGTCCGAATAAACTACTACCCCCCTCATGGCGACAACAAAGAAGGATGGGACAATATCGATATAAAAGGATGGCTGGGATATCCCATGCAGATCAAAATAGATTTTCTCTGTAGAGATTCTATTTTGGCAGCTCCTTTAGTTTTGGACTTAGCCTTATTATTGGACTTGGCCAAGCGTACCAAAATGAGTGGGATCCAAGAATGGCTCTCTTTTTATCTAAAATCACCACAGACCAAAAAAGGACTCTACCCAATGCACGATATCTTCAAACAGAAAGAAAAACTCGAAAATACCCTCCGATATATTGCGGACGAAGAACTAATCAACCACCTCGGCTTAGACTATTATACGGATTAAAAAGACATAGAGCTAAGCCTAAACAGATACATTATGTTGAAGTAGTATCGCTAGCCACTATATGTTCCCAGGTTTCGACTTGTTTGCCCAAATAGACAAAAACATCACCCTTCGACACTTGGAGATTATCATTTAATGCCGGTACAATTTTGATCGTATTGGCAGCCGTTCTGACAAAAACCGGTATAGAGGGTACACGTTGATTGAGTTCACGAATCATTTCAACGAAGTGTTCCTGTGATTGGATAGTTACTTCATTTAGTTGGGGATAATCGCGCAATACTTCACCTAAACTGATATAGTCATCCGATGCTGAAAACAAGGCCTCTTCACGGAGCTTGACTTTTCCTTTAAGCTCATCTGCTGTCAGAAGTCGATATGTCCCGTTTTCACCAAATTCTGATTTAAAAGTCTGACAAGCAAACTCATTGACATTAGAGTTAGAAGTCATAGCCATCAAATAACCCATATCTGCCAATTCCAGCTTTTCGGTCAGATCATCTTCATAAATATTAGCTTTTACTGCTTGTAGCCCCTCATCCCGAGCTTGCTCTACACTTACAGGGTTATTATCGATCAATACTACATGGATACCCATACTGTCCAGATATTTGGCTAATAATCTCGATGCAGCATTCGACCCAATGATCATAATACCCTCTGACTTTTGAAGACGGACTCGAAGCCATCCGGCTACCAAACGAGCCGTCGAAGCATTCAACAGCACCGTACCCATTACGATCATAAATACTAAAGGAGTTATATATTCTGCACCTTCTATACCCACTTGCTTAAGTCGTATACCAAATAGTGATGCGATACCCGCAGCAACAATACCCCGAGGTCCTACCCAAGAAATAAAGGCCTTCTGATTACGACTAAGTTCCGACCCACTCGTACTCAAAAAAACACCCACCGGCCTGAGTACCAGCACTACTACCAAAAACAGTAACAATACCCTCCAATCCAATAACAAAATCAAATCGCTTAGATCTATATTGGCAGCCAACAGTATAAACAACACCGATATCAATAGCACACTGATCGACTCCTTAAAGTCCAAGATAGCATCTAACTTGGGTACCTTAAGCTCCGTCATAACCATACCCATAACTACTACTGCCAACAAACCGGATTCATGTGCGAAAATATCCGAACCTACAAAAGTTAACAATACTACACCCAAAGTCAAAACATTGAGCAAATAATGAGGAACCCAATCCCGCTTTATCACTTGAGCCAGAAATATTGCCGCCATCAAACCTA
>JAJRUR010000055.1 GCA_024277695.1 Bacteroidota bacterium
GCACAAATCAAGTGCTCCTCAAAAGACCCTTATGTCATGCCGCATCTCATCGAGCGGATGGCTCAGAACGATCCCGATATTCTATCTCAGATTACTTTTGTAGATCGTCTCGATCAGTATGATGCCGTAATAGCCACTGGATCTGATAATGCTCGAATGCATTTTGAATATTATTTTAGGCATGTACCTTTCTTGTTGAGAGGCAATCGCAATTCTATAGCGATTCTTAGCGGAGATGAAACTGAAGAAGAACTCATGGCACTATCTCAAGATATATTTAGCTATTATGGATTGGGTTGTAGAAATGTGTCCAAAATTTATGTACCGAACCAATATGATTTTTCCAACTTGATCGAAGCGCTAAAACAAAACAAAGAGATCCTTAGGCATCAAAAATATATGAACAACTATGACTATAATCTTGCGATCATCACACTCAACCGAATATCACATATTCATACCGATAATCTGCTGATTGTAAAAGATCACCGTTTGATCTCGAGAATAGCTACCTTGCACTATGAGGAGTATCAGTCGAAGGAAGATCTTTTGAAAATACTTAAAGCTGAAGATGATAAAATACAATGTATTGTGTCGCATATCAAGGACTTATGCCCGGTAGTAATACCATTTGGTACTACGATCAGCCCTGCTTTGGAAGATTATCCTGACCGAAAGGATACCTTACGCTTTTTATTAGACTTATAACACTAACCAAACAAATGACCAAAAGACAAATTGCTGCGGATATTCAGCGTATTTTGGACCAATACTATCCTGAGGTACCAATACCTTTGGACCATAAAGATCCTTATACACTACTCATCGCAGTACTTCTCTCGGCACAGTGTACTGATGTGCGAGTAAATCAAGTAACCCCTGAACTGTTTGGACTGGCAGATCATCCTCAACGTATGGCTCAGCAAGATGTAGAGGATATAGCAGCCATCATCAGACCCTGCGGTTTATCTCCTTCTAAATCAAAAAACATCTTAGCGCTCTCCCGGATTTTGATGGAACGTCATCAAGGTCTGGTACCGGATTCTTTCGAAGCACTAGAAGCCCTCCCCGGTGTCGGACACAAAACAGCATCGGTAGTCATGTCTCAGGCTTTTGGATATCCGGCTTTTCCGGTGGATACCCATATACATCGTCTGGCATATCGGTGGAAACTCAGTACAGGACGATCCGTCCAAAAAACTGAAAAAGACCTCAAACGCTTGTTTCCAAAAGCATCTTGGAATAAACTACACTTGCAAATCATTTATTTTGGTAGAAACTATTGTCCTGCAAGAGGACACAATCCATCTGAATGTCCGATATGTCGTAAATATGGACGCAAATCTCTCTTTTTATAGCTAACTCAGCTTTTTTAAGTTTTTCTTAGCATACCTCCTTAAAGAAATTTCGTCATTTATTACATATAATGTCTGAAAAGACATAAATTGCTCTTTTTGATTTAAAACACAATAATTATATCTTATGAAACTGTTATCTCAATTTGGAGGCTTTGTAGCTCTAATGGTCTTTTTATCTTCCTGCGCTGTCAATCCTGTGACCGGAAAAAAGGAACTCATGTTAATGTCCGAAAAGCAAGAAATAGCAATCGGAAAAAATGCTGATCCTCAGATCGTTGCACAATACGGACTCTATCAGGACCAAACTATCCAAAGTTTTATCGATCGCAAAGGCCAAGAAATGGCCAAAGTAAGTCACCGACCTAACTTGAAGTATGAGTTCAAAGTACTCGATTCAGATGTAGTCAATGCCTTTGCTTTGCCGGGAGGCTATGTATATTTTACCAGAGGAATACTCGCTCATTTTAATAATGAAGCAGAGTTTGCAGGTGTGCTGGGACATGAGATCGGTCACATCACCGCACGTCACTCTGCTAAGCAACAAACTAAAGCCCAATTAGCTCAAGTACTCTTCATCGGAGGGATGATCGCCTCTCCTGCATTTAGGACTTTTGCTCAAAGTGCTCAGCAAGGCTTGGGATTATTGTTTTTGAAGTTTGGAAGAGATGCAGAAAGCCAGTCCGATCGGTTGGGAGTTGAGTACAGTACAAAGATCGGTTATGATGCCGATCAAATGGCCAATTTTTTTAAAACCCTCAAGCGTATGCGAGGCAAAAGTGCACAACAGATTCCTACTTTTCTTTCGACGCATCCCGATCCGGGAGATCGCTACAATAAAGTAAAAGAAAAAACCAAAGAATGGCAAGCCAAAGATGGAAAATCACCATACGATGTCAACAGAGATAGCTACTTGCGTATGATTGATGGGCTGATGTACGGTGAGGACCCCAATCAAGGTTATGTGGAGAACGATTACTTTTATCACCCCCAGCTCAAATTTCAATTTCCCATCCCTAGGGACTGGAGACTTGCCAATTCTCCCTCACAAGTACAGATGGCTCCCAAAGACGGAAAAGCCATGATGGTGATGTCCCTCGCTCCCGAAAAAGATCCCAGAACTGCAGCCCAAAATATCGTCCAAAAGCTCAAACTCCAAGTCATCGAGTCCGGTCAAGTTAATGTCCACGGCAATCCGGCTTTTGCTATGTTGAGCCTCCTCGTACAGACCGATCAAAATTCCGGTCAACAAAACCGACTCAAGATCATGACCTATTGTATCCAATACGGGGGCAATGTGTATGTATTTCATGGTGTTTCTGCAGAAAAGGACTTCGTGGCTTTTCAGCGTCTCTTCCAACAGACGATGGAAGGATTTAGACAACTCAACGATCCGAACAAACTCAATGTCAAGCCCGAGCGCATCAAAGTGGTATCTGTTCCCAAACCCATGAGTCTGCAACAACTTTTTGCAGCAAATAATATGCCTTCAAAACGTTATAATGAACTTGCTATACTCAACAGTATGGAGCTTTCACAACAGTTAAAGGCAGGAACATTGATCAAGATACTCTCGGACATCAATCCGAGAAAATCAAAATAAGGAGTGTAGTTAAGTGCTATCTTGTAGTACAGCATGACATGATGTTTGTTTGGGTTATGAACCAAACCAATTTCCTATGCATGGGTACCAAATTGCATGCTCCACAAATTCTATTGCATGTTTTGGCTTAATGTTATATATTTGCACCGCTTTATTTTTGTAGCTACCTTCTAGACCTTTATCCGATTATTTTGAAGCGGATACACTCTTTTTTGCCCGGGTGGTGGAATTGGTAGACACGCAGGACTTAAAATCCTGTGGCCATTACGGCCGTGCCGGTTCGATCCCGGCTCCGGGTACTGTATATCAGAGCATTTCTCTTGGATTTCTAATTACTTAAGTTTCGGTAGTTAAAATCAATAGAATGAGGTTAAAATAGATCAACATTCTTGAAAAATATATATGGATTATAATTGTAGCCCCGGCCGGGCACGCTGTAAATATGTCAAACACCAAAAATCGAGTATAATTTATATAGCCACAAAAAGCTTAAGGCGATTACAAGCAAAAAATTATGACAAAATATTACGTGGAGCAGATTAGAGCGAAAGACGGGATTCGAACCCGCGACCCCGACCTTGGCAAGGTCGTGCTCTACCAGCTGAGCTACTTTCGCAGTATTTCCCGATTAGGGACTGCAAATATAAACATTTTCCTTTTTAGAAATGTATCATTTTCTAAAAAAAAAGATGATAACTTTGTACTATGAGCAAACACGGACGCATACTGGTAGCCATGAGTGGTGGGATCGATAGCACGGTGACTGCTATGATGCTACAAGAAGAAGGATATGAAGTCGTAGGAATCACTATGAAGACTTGGGATTATGCCAACAGTGGTGGATCAAAGAAAGAAACCGGATGCTGTAGTTTGGACTCGATCAATGATGCACGCAATGTCGCCGTAAAGATGAATTTTCATCACTTTATTGTGGACATCAGAGAGGAGTTTGGTAATTATGTCATAGACAATTTTATCGACGAATATATGGCAGGTAGGACACCCAATCCTTGCGTGCTATGCAATACACACATCAAGTGGGAAGCACTACTTAGGAGAGCGGACAGTTTGGATTGTGCTTATATCGCAACAGGGCACTATGCGCGGATAGCAGCATTGGATGGAAGGCGTTTTGTCCAAAAAGCGATAGATCGGCACAAAGACCAGTCTTATGTATTATGGGGCTTGAGCCAAAGCTGCCTCCGTCGGAGTATCTTTCCGCTGGGCAATCTGCTCAAGTCTGAAGTTCGGGATTATGCACTGAGGTCGGGATTTGAAGAGCTATCCAAAAAAGCAGAAAGTTATGAAATATGTTTCGTGCCGGACAATGACTATCGAGGTTTTTTACGGAGGCATGTAGATGGATTGGAAGAAAAACTTGACGGAGGTCATTTTATTGATCGAGAGGGAAATGTCCTCGGAAAACATAAGGGGTATCCGTTTTATACAATTGGTCAACGCAAAGGTTTGGGGCTTGCATTCGGAGTGCCGATGTATGTCACGGAGATACGTCCACAAACTAATGAAGTGATGTTGGGGCAAGTAGATGAACTACTCAAAAACGGGATGACAGTCTATAAAACAAACTCTATGAAATACGAACAATTTTTGGAGTTAGACCATATTGAGTCAAAAATTCGTTATAATGATCCGGGGCAGATGAGCAAAATCTATCCCTCAGGTGCTGATGAGATCAAAGTAGAGTTTTCCGGACATGCCAAAGGTGTAGCACCGGGTCAGTCAGCCGTATTTTATCAAGAGGATGATGTATTGGGTGGCGGTATTATCAAATCCGGATTATAAAAAAAACATGAACTATATATGATGAAATGGGTAGCGTCTTGGGTATGGATAGTCTTATTGGCTATCTCCTGTACAAAAGACAAAATAGAAGAGCCAAATACGGATGTGGGATATGAATATTTTCCTTTAAAAATCGGTGCATCCCGAGTCTATCAAATGGACTCTGTACTCTA
>JAJRUR010000056.1 GCA_024277695.1 Bacteroidota bacterium
ATTGTTCCATGCAAAAAAACTGCCGCCATTCAGCAGATCGTTAAAATCTATTTCAAGGTTTTCCGGAATATCCGCAAAATCATTTTCAGCAAAACTCCAGTCTGATGGAGCCTGTTCTGTCTGTAGGTTGTAAGTGGCCATGTAAAGAACATCTTCCGTATCCTGCGTAGCATCTGCCCGAGCCAGATTTACTACAATTTTTATATATTTTGGGACGAAGTGCTGGCCAGATCCCACTGTAGAATTCTCTTCAAGGACAAACTCCGAAAAACAGCCAAATGGCATAAAGGGAGTAGTGCTTCCGTCATCATCCATATAAGCTGCTCGTATGTCTTTGATTTCCAGTCCTGAGGCAGGGTTGAAAACATATCGTACATCTTCTTTGAGTTGGTATCGAACACGTATTTCATCCGGAATATCTTCTAATGGATCTCCTTCATCTTTTTCCGAATCATAATAAACTATAGGTGTCTCCAAGATATTCATAATGCCCAGCGGATTATTATAAATAGGGTTATTTTCTTCCGGTACCGTAGCATTTTTTGAGCCGGGTATTGTAACACTATGAGACCCATGTTGTGTTGCGGTAACTATAGTCTCTTCTCCACTAAACTCCAGATGAACATTAAATGCAAATGGCCTTTGAGTAGCAGCAGAAGAACGACCACCACCGATAAAAAAATCGACAACATCTAAGATTGCTCCGATTTTAGGTATAGATTTTAGAAAATTAGGAATTTTGAACTTTGGTTCGCACGGACATGGGTCTATAGGATCCAAAAGATTTTTATAAAAATTTCCAAATCCCTCCGTACTTTTAAATGCTTGATTTCCTTTTTTTACTGCTCCAAGAGCTCCATTTACTATATTACTAGTGGTTGACAAAAAACTATTGTTTGTACTTGTTGTGTTATTCGTTATGATTTGTTTTATGGTACCATTACCGGTGAGCTTAAGGTTAATCGTAGAAACCTCTAGCAAATCTGCTGTAAAGTCTAGCTGTGACGGAAATAGACATGTGCAAGGGTCATAAGCAGTTGCTATATCTTGTACTAACCAGTAGTCCTTTGCTTGACTAAAAAAATTGGGAGATTGGGCATTCAGATCTTTTTCAAAATCACCAACGGCATTCATAGGATTATTGAGATGCTCTAGTACTGCGCTTCCATTTGGAAACTTAAATGAGTTAACAAAGCTGACTTTAAGTTTGGCATTGTTAAAAGTTCCTATATTATCTGTTATTAAGAAAAATACTCTGATTTTGGATTGATATCGATTATAAAGAGCAAATGAAGGAGACTTTTGGGGATTGGTAGGTGTCCCAAAATTCTTCCAGAGCAGCTCCCATCCTTCGTCGGGGTCGTTGTCTTTCATCCCTACAGTTTCTTCTTCGAGAAACCGTGTGTTCTTTTGTATGTCTACACCACCATAGAAAGGAGATTCATTGGTTCGGGCTACAGCATTGCCGTTTTCTTCTATCCACATATCATAAAAATCCTCTGTCCAGTCCCAAACATTGATTGTGGAGCCAAGCTCTGTATTGATCACTTGGTTGCAAGGAGGATCATTTTGGGCATTTAATGAGCCAGCAAGAATAAGTAATAGTATGAGGACTCGATTTTTCATAATCTTGTTTATTTATTTAGTAATTTAGTTTATTTTATTCAATTTTTATTCCGTGGAAGACATTGCGTATCGTGTCCATACCCGAATTATTTTGTGTACGATAATTGATCGTCAGCTCTTTGCGATCTTTTGACAGTTGTCCATAACCATACGGAAGACATCTTCCGCCGGGATTTATAAAACAAAAAATTGTGTTTCCTGCGCTGATCCTAGGCAATACCCCAAATTCATTGCCATTACAGGGATAGGGAAAACTGTCTATCACAATTCTATAGTTATAACTATCAAATCTCAACTGTATCGTGTACTCTATGTCTGGATTACTTTCGTCATATCCTCTATACTTGCCGGCTAATGGAGTTTTATCAAAATCTTGATAAGGTATAGGATCAGGGTAAACAAATGATTTTTCAAGCGTATCTCTAAATCGATGACCGGAAGACTTGCAGTCTAGGCTGTCTTTGATGACGATAAGGCGGACTGAAATCTTCCCTGGGAAGCCGCTAAAATTAAGTGCTAGATCGCGTTTTGTAAATGTACGTGGATCTAATCCTACCTTCCACTCATATCGTAGCCCCTTAGATCTTTGCTTTGGTTTAAAAATGGGCCAGCTTAGCGTATCTAGCTCAAATAGAAAAGTGTCCCGATCATATATACATATTTGATACATCCCAAAATCAGCATTAGCATCTACAAAATCATGACATGGGTCATAGTTCTCACAGTTAGGATTGGTGAAGTCCGGACATTCTTTATCACCACACGAAAGGATTGTAAAAAGCCCTGTCGCTAGAAAGGTAAAAACCCAAATATGTAATTTTTTGAAGTTCATCCTTTATAGGTATTTTGATATGATGTAGCTTACTTAAGCTACCA
>JAJRUR010000057.1 GCA_024277695.1 Bacteroidota bacterium
TCAGTCTGACAGGAACTGCTTTGGCTCCAAAGGCATGAATAGCCGGAATGTAGGAGTCATAAGCAGGTTCAAAAACGATGACCTCATCACCCGGTGAGACCATACAGCCGATGGCTGTAAAAATAGCTTGTGTGGCTCCGGCAGTAATTGTAATGTGATCTAGTGCCGAAATATTTTGTTGATATAGTTGTTTGATTTTATAAGCTATTCTTTCTAATAGCTCCGGGACACCTCGCATGGGCGCATATTGGTTTTTGCCCGCCTCCATATATTTGCTTACCAGCTCTTTTAGTTTGTCGTCACAATCAAAATCAGGAAATCCTTGAGCCAGATTGATCGCTTGGTGCTTTTTGGCCAAAGCCGTCATGACACTAAATATAGATGGTTGTAAGCCGGGAAATTTTGATGGTATGACTTGCATATATGCAAAAATATCATTTTTAGCTATAGGAGATGTTTTTTGCCGCCCTTGCAGTCAGAATCGACTCCGAAGGATGCGACTGCTTCGTCGTACCTCCTCGCAGTGACGGTGTCCCCCTTTGGAGGGGGTTAGGGGGAGGACATCAGTACAACTCACCCCCGACCCCTCTCTTAAAAAAAGAGGGGAGCGCATTCGTTTGGTTTTTGTCCCCCTTTGGAGGGGGCTAGGGGCAGGACAACCCTTTGTGACTATAAAACCAAATAAATCACCATATCCAGTGCTCAAAAACAAATAGTATTCTTATTCAATACCTTTTAATCTCTTAAGACAGAATTAAATTTTGTTTTAGATTTTATTATCACCAATGTTGTGACAGTTGTACACAAAATAAAGTAAAAAATATGTTAAAAAATTTGGAAATTGATATATATATATGCACCGTCACTTAATAGAGATACGTGACGGGAGGACATCCCGAAACTCCCGGATCAAGAAGTAGGGATCACAAAGAATTTATAGTATTATGAAAATATTAAAAATTTTATTAATTTTGGTATTGTCGAGTAGTGCAAATGCTCAATTTATCATCAATTATATATACAGGTTGTGATATTTTTTTGTTGGGGAGTCCGGAAGCTGCATATCGATGTGCGTGTCGGGTCGAATGTGAGAATTTTGAAATTACACCGGAAATGCAACAAGAATATGAAGAATGCTTGGACCGGTGTGCTGAAGATTATGGCGATGATCCGCTTTATGAGGATATTTGTTTTGACGGATGTGAGGCTCAATTGTATGCTCAAGAGATAATTTGCAAGGACAGTTGTGGTAGTAAGCCGTATCCCGTGAGAAATATAATTGGATATGGATATGTTCTCATAGCTGCCTACGAAAGAATTCCTTTTGATCCGCGAGATAATATGAAAAATTGGATATTGAGTATGCCATCAGGATTTATTCAGAGCGATAAGATTATCATACCGGATTGGTCTCCGCCGCCACCTTGGCCGGATGTCTATGACGGCAACAACAGATGTTTTGGGATAGCAATATTGATTTATTTTGAAGGACTATATCAACCCTGCTATCATGAAGTATGGAATTGTGAAATATTTGGTTAAATTATAAAAATATTATATTATGAAAAATTTATTATTTGTATTCTTAGTATTTCAAATCTTCATATCTTGCAAAGAAGATATCATAGGAGTAGAGCAACCAATTCTAGATATAGAGGGCTCTTATATAAGAATAGATGAAGTGAAGGATTATCTGCCGGATGAATATTTTAATGAAAGCAGAATTATTTATGTTGATTCAATTGGTAATGAAAGAATATTAAACACAAATGCGGGAGAAAGCGTAGAACAACTAAAGTTCAAAGATATGAACTATAAATCTGATAAGTTTGTAGTCTCACTTTATGATGAACTTCAGTTAGACTTTAATATTACCATAAGTGGAAATGCTGGCTATATTAATGATGGACTAACCATTTCAAAAGGTATACTATTTTGGTTAATGCCGTTTAATCAAAGAGGTAGTACTCTTACATTTTTTAATTTCAAGGAAGGTAAGCCGTATCTATACCCAGGACGGAGTTTTATAGACTCTATAGATTTGTATTCTAATACATTTTATAAGGTGTTGAAGGTCATCGGAAAAGATAATAATCAAAAGCGACATCCGATCTATTCTGAATTAATACTAAACTCTGATGTTGGTATTGTTGCCTTTAGAGATAAGAATGATGATTTGTGGGTATTTGATCGATTTATAGAATAGCGATATTGACAATCGATCGTACCTCCGCGCAGGGACTCCCTAACGTGCTAACTTGGCAATAACTAAGCGTCCTTTGCGGTAAAAACCCCTCGCATTCAAAACTTTTGTCCTCCGAATGGTGATTTTTTTATAATTTGTGACGGTATGAAACTAACATCTGTCTTTTTGTGCCTACTATGGCTTTTTGAGCTTGTGCCTGCCCGGGCACAGCGCATAGACATCTCCAAAGAAATCCCTCTAGGGCTGACAGATGCCTATGATATCATAGCCAAGTACGGTGACGACTTGCTGATGTACGAAAACAAAAACGAGGACGTACTGATACGAAGATTTGATCCTGCTTTGCGCCAAAAGACATACAAACGCCTGTCCCTTTTGGGCAAACGTCAAAAATTTATTGACCTCAAAGCAACTCCAAACGGAAAGCTCGCTGTCTTTTATACATATGTCCACCAAAGACAAAGAAAGCTGATTGTCGATCTGTTTAACGATTTTGGAGAACGAAAGGATACCATTTTGTTAGCCGATAAGCTGAGTCGATCCAATCCTGAAAATTATCAAATTGGCATGAGCCAAAATGAAAAATTTGTCTTCCTATACCACATCGAATCCAATAAATCCATCAAGGGTTATATGATCGACCTCGAGCGCGATACAGTGCTTTGGAAGACAGCATTGAGCTATACAAAACTGCGATTTTCGGAGCATCTGGAGGATCTTTTAGTGAGCAATCACGGAGAATTATTTTTGGTCTTTCAGAAAAACAACAGAAAAGTAGCGCTCAAAAAGCATTTTATCCACATCGATGTCATCCGTAATAACGGCGTACGAATAGAACCTGTCCAATTTATGTTGGATACTATGCTTATTCAAGATCTATTGCTCGATTTTGACAATCAACATCGCAAACTCAAGTTAGTCGCTCTGGCTCATCCTCATAAAGACGGGCGGTCAACCGGACTATTTTTTCTATCCATCAATCCTTATAATCCCGCTGACCTTGTGCAACGATTTAATCCCTTTTCTGTGGATATACTCAAAGAATATTATCGCGTCGATAAACTAA
>JAJRUR010000058.1 GCA_024277695.1 Bacteroidota bacterium
AATGGAGATTTTGAATGGGCACAGACTCAGTTCGATGTGCTCAAATCATCGACTTCAAAACTGATCGCTAATGATGCTCTAGAACTGTCGGTGTTTATCCAAGATAATTTAGGGCTCGATACGACCGATGTTCCGATGAAAATGTATGCCCAAGCAGAACTCTTAAGTTTTCAGAACAAATATGATGAGGCTTTTGCCAAATTGGAAGACTTATCACGTCAATTTCCCGACAACGGACTCTTAGATGATATCTACTATTTGGAAGCACAACTCTATGCCAAAATCCAAGATTATGACCATGCCATCGCTAAATACAAGATCGTAATAGACAAATATTCGGAGGATATCCGTGCCGACAATGCGCTCTTTGAGCTTGCCCGGATTTATGACGTCCTCTTCGAAGAGCCCCAAACGGCTCAAAAATATTATGAGCGAATCTTTATGGAATACTCCGATAGTATCTATGCAGTAGATGCACGCAAACGTTTCCGAAGTATCCGAGGAGATGTTTTAACTAAAGAAGATAAGTTAAAAAAACAACAAGAAAAGATTGAGTCCAAGCTATGATCATCTACAATGTTACAGTTAAAATCGATACAGACATCCACGATGAATGGCTCCACTGGATGCAGACCAAACACATACCGGATGTCATCTTGACGGGGTACTTCTCAGAACACCATCTGGCACGTCTGATGTACCAAGATGATGCCGATGGTGTCACTTATGTGATTCAGTACCGCTGTACTGATATCCAAAAGCTCAACAAATACTTTTCTGAAGCTGCTCCTACTCTACAAAAAGAACACACCGAACGCTATCAAGGCAAATTTGTCGCTTTTAGAACGATTATGGAGCTTTTGACTTGAATAAAATATCCGGACGATAAAAAGCAAATACACCAATTAGATCAAAGTTTGTAACTTTGCACTTTAAAAATAATAATAACACAATTAATAATATAACAATGGAAACAGTACAAGAAAAATTGAGTTACAAAGTCAAAGACATCAGCCTTGCCGACTGGGGAAGAAAAGAAATCCGATTGGCAGAAGCTGAGATGCCCGGTTTGATGTCATTGCGTGAGCGATATGGTGCTTCAAAACCTTTGGCTGGTGCCCGAATAGCAGGATGTCTACATATGACCATACAAACGGCAGTTCTCATCGAGACTTTAATCGAGCTCGGGGCAGATGTTTCTTGGTCATCTTGCAATATCTTTTCGACCCAAGATCATGCTGCCGCAGCGATAGCTGCAGCAGGTGTACCGGTATTTGCGTGGAAAGGGATGAACGAAGAAGAGTTTGACTGGTGTATCGAACAAACTTTACACGCCTTTGAAGGTGGAAAAGCGCTCAATATGATTCTGGATGATGGCGGTGACCTCACCAATATGGTATTGGACCGCTTTCCTGAACTCGTAAAGGACATACGAGGCATCAGCGAAGAGACGACTACAGGAGTTCACAGACTCTACGAGCGCGTCGAAAAAGGCACTTTGCCCATCCCTGCTATCAATATCAATGACTCGGTTACCAAATCCAAATTTGACAATAAATACGGTTGCAAAGAATCTTGTGTAGATGCCATACGAAGAGCTACCGATGTAATGATGGCAGGTAAGGTAGCTGTAGTAGCCGGCTACGGCGATGTGGGTAAAGGGTCCGCCGCCTCTCTCAGAGGTGCCGGTTGTCGCGTCATCATCACTGAGATAGACCCCATATGTGCCCTTCAAGCTGCTATGGATGGCTTCGAAGTCAAAAAAATGATCCACGCTGCCCCTGAAGCGGATATCATCATCACCGCCACGGGCAATAAAGACATCCTCACCGGAGAACACTTCAAACGGATGAAAGACAAAACTATCGTCGCCAATATCGGTCACTTCGACAATGAAATCGATGTAGCTTGGCTCAATGATAATTATGAAAAAACCGAAATCAAACCCCAAGTAGATCTCTACAACGTTGATGGAAAGGATATCATCCTTCTAGCAGAAGGTCGCTTGGTCAATCTCGGTTGCGCCACGGGGCATCCATCTTTCGTCATGTCCAATTCGTTTACCAACCAGACCTTGGCACAACTCGAACTTTGGCAGCATGCTGACCAATATGAAAACAAAGTCTATATGCTTCCCAAAAAATTGGATGAAGAGGTAGCAAGACTTCACTTGGCCAAAATCGGTGTCGAACTCGAAGATCTTTCTAAGGAACAAGCCGAATATATCAATGTCCCTGTTGATGGTCCTTATAAACCGGATTATTACAGGTATTGATGCAAAAAAAACCAATAGGTATCTTTAAGAGCCGATATGTACAGGTACATATCGGCTCTTTTTTTTAGTAACTCAAGTTTTGGTAGTTAAAATCAATGGATTGAGCTTAAATAAATCCACTTTCTTGAAAAACAGCTTATGGATTAAGCGAGTCCGAACTGCAGACCCTGAAAAATATTTATTTGAGTGGATGTATCTATGGTGCTACTACAAACCGTTTGCTCCTCCGGAGCAGATGACAAAATAGCTTAATGCAACTAAAGTAGCCCCGGCGGGGCGACCTGTAAAATATGTTCATTACATACACACAAATATATTTCAGGAAGAATACGAAACACAATCAAAAATTATTATTCATTTTTGGGTAAGATTACAACATGATCTCCGGACAGTTTTTATGCGTAGTCTGACAGAAAACTCCTTAAAAACTTGTTGAGTTTGTCAAAAAGATACAAAGTAACCAGTGGTGATTTTGAAGTTAATTTTATATTGCATGGAGAGATGTTTTTTGCTCATTCATACAATGTACTGAAGCTCTGTTAATTATAGCAGAAATACATCCCTTTGTTTTCTATTTTGCACCTACAGAAACTTGAGTTATTAAATTTGAATATCACTGCAAACTTATTAGCTGATCTAATCCGGCTTATCACCCAATGAGGTGATTTTTGAAATTATCTTGTAGCATAGAGTAGAAATCAGATAGCTATAATACCAATGTCTTTATCAAAATAAATACTTTTCACTTTCGTTAAATTTTTCGTACTTTTATCCCTATATTTTTTGACGCTTAAAAAAAATA
>JAJRUR010000059.1 GCA_024277695.1 Bacteroidota bacterium
ACTGACTATACCGTCACCATTGTAGTCAACCCCTGGCGGATCCTCAGCTACAATCCCCGCCACTCCCGAATGCAATGCATGATTAAAAGCCCCCACAGCGATCCCCTGACTAAATCCCTCAAAGAAATTACCACCTCCAATCACACTGCCCGGTCTTCCACTCCATCCACCTCCAAAATCTGATCAAAAGCATCGCCACCAAGTGCATCTATGCCGGAGCTGATTGCATCTCTTCAAACTCTACCCTATACTACTTTTAGTACCGTCTATCTCTTTTGCAAAGATAATACATTATTTTTTTTAATCAAAATTTCACAATGATTCTGCGTACTCATCATTCGATAATAATCTTGATGCTGTGCTTAGAGATGTCAAAACCAGAATGGCGTATCAATGAAAAAGCTCTGCATCTCTGCAAGGCTTCTTTTTTAGTCTAAAAGTTTACTTCTCATTGCTAATAAATCACCTGAATCAGGGTTCTCTTCAATAATCAATTTGATAAGTTATTGGTCTGCAAGGAAGATGCAGGCGGGCAAACCCTGTCAATCGAGATGTATATTTCGCCCATCGAAAGGCTCAAGCTCGATATCTTCCTCCAGCTTAATTGGATTCTTGCCATTTTCTTTTTCACTCATTTCACTAAAAAAAATAAACAAATCATTTTTCAATTGCGCTATTGACAAAGAATCTGAATGATCAATAATATTAGCTTTATATTTAAACATTCTATAATAATAATCTTGGCCTAGAAGATACTCTTGTGAGTCACTTATCCTTTCAAAGTATCTTCTTATGCTATCATTAGAAATGAGAACCAAATTTAAATTATCAAATTTTTCAATTGTAAAATAATCCGTATAAAGTCTTGACCCTATAATTTGAGAACTCAAGGTATCTCTGAGTATATGAAATCCATCAATAATAAAAAATACATCATGTCCTCTAATATCTATTTCTTCATAAGAAGTGTTAGGCCCCTCATTAGAAATCATAATATATCTTCCTTCAATAGGATTAGTATCATTTGCACAATTAATGCAATGTAGCAAAAGAACTATACTTATTAGTTTAGACATGTTATTATTCATTTAAAATTCTATATAATCGGTTTAGATGATTATATGCAGCTGCATTTAATGTCTTAGTTGAAATAGTAATTAATCTAGTGTTACCAGAATTTCCCTGAATATAAAAACCTCGCCACGGCTTAAGTGGATCTCCTTTACCACCAAAAAGTGTCATCGTTAAATCACGTGACATTCCTACTTTCCTAATTGTAAAATCTAGTGTACCCGATGTAGGTCTTCCCATTACAAAAAGATCATAAACAAAGCCATCAAATGTAATTTTGGTTCTTAGGGCTCTAATTGTTGACGAAATACCCATGCCCGAAGTTGCATAATTATTATCAACAATAATATCATATAATGAAGGAGAAGATGAGGTAGAAAAAACCTCTGTCGCTTTATTCATAATCATATTTATCAAATCATCATCTGTCAAAAGATTGACTTTAGAAAATTCAGCTAATTTTGCAAAATATTCTAATTCAAGTTCACGACCAGCCATAGTACCTCCTCCGCTTTCATTTCTGGAGCTGTAATCTTCATATCGCTGATTGTATTGTTATGCCAAATATAGAACACTCATCCATTATCTACAATTTTTTTGCAACTTTTTTTTAATAAAAACTCAAGTTTCGATAGTTAAAAAATCAATCATCGAGATTAAATAATCCACTTTCTTAAAAAACTAGCTTATGGATTACAATGAAAAACTTTTATCCGAATGGGATATCCCTAAGCAACATTCTGGCCCCTACCCGACGGCTTTTTTTTAACTCCACATCTTTGCACTCAGCCAGTCCGGAGAGCAGTATTCAGCATACGCTTGTATGATTATGGCTTGCATTACTCAAAAGATTGTTACTTTGGGGCTTCATTACCAAAGCTCAGTTTTATGAAGTATTGCCTAAGCACATCATTGTACTTGAGATCTTTTTTTGTAAGCATAGTATTTCTATCATGGACTATGGTACGGGGACAAATAGTGTCTTGGCCTCAGCAATTTAATGCTGAAGATTCGCTCCGTGGTGCTCTATCCGAAAGACGCAGCGCATATGATGTCTTGCATTATGATCTTTATGTAGAAATCGACACCACTACCCAAGAAATTGTAGGTCGATGCAAAATTAAGCTAAAATACTTGCATAAAGTGGATAGTGTACAGATCGACCTGTTTAGAAATCTCCATATCGATCAACTCTCTATAGACTCGTATCTGACAGGGTATCATCGAGTAGCCGATGCAGTAATGATCGATGCGAGCCGAATGCATATCGGCTCTAACTACGAATTAGTGATTGATTATTATGGTATTCCTGTACATGCAAAAAACCCTCCTTGGGATGGTGGATTTGTGTGGCGTAGAGATAGACTGGGAAGACCTTGGATAGGAGTAGCTTGTGAGGGGCTTGGAGCAAGTAGTTGGTGGCCATGCAAGGACCATCTCAGCGATGAACCGGACTCGATGCGGATGACTTTCAGCGTACCAAAAGGATTGAGTGCACTTTCTAATGGGCAGCTCTTGAAGATCGATACATCCGATGCGCGGGATGTTTATTACTGGAAAGTAAGCTACCCTATCAATACCTACAATGTGTCCGTAACCATAGGTCATCACAAATATTTTGGAGACCAATACCGCTCCGACAGTGTGGCCTTCGCGCTAAATTATTATGTACTGGATTATAATTATGCCAAAGCCAAAATACATTTTCATCAAGTGCATAAGATGCTGGAAGCTTTTGAGCATTATTTGGGTC
Organism: Bacteroidota bacterium; assembly: GCA_024277695.1. Classification (GTDB taxonomy): domain Bacteria; phylum Bacteroidota; class Bacteroidia; order Chitinophagales; family Saprospiraceae; genus JAJRUR01. Next base: position 2,825 of record JAJRUR010000059.1, read on the forward strand.
CTTATCCTTTTGCACGTGATGGATATGCGCTCATTGAGACTCCTTACGTAGGAATGGAACACCAATCCGGAATCGCATACGGCAATCATTTTATGCGAGGTTATCTCGGTATGATGCTACCTGAAGACATGGACTTTGATTATATCATTTTGCACGAAAGTGCTCATGAATACTGGGGCAATAGCGTCAGTGCAGTGGACCATGGCGAAATGTATCTACACGAGGCTTTTGCTACCTATATGGAAGCGCTTTATGTCGAATATACGATGGGCAAAAATGCTGCTTTGCGCTATCTGAAGTATCAAGCTCCAATGATAAAAAATACAGAAGCTATTTTGGGACCTACCGATGTGCATTATACCCAATTCAGAACTTCAGACATGTATTATAAGGGAAGTTGGTTCTTACATACTTTGAGAAGTAGCTTTGAAGACGATAATAAATGGTTTGACTTCTTAAAGTCTTTTTATAGAAAGCACGCTTACGGATCTGTTACGAGCAAAGATTTCGAACGAGCAATCCGACTATTCAGTCATCGAGACTATACATCGATTATCAAGCAATACCTTACGCATCCGCAGCTCCCGGTACTCCAATACGCTGTCATCAAACGTAATAATAAACACATAAAAATCAAATACCGATGGATAGCAGATGTCCAATCTTTTGACTTGGAACTCTATTTGAGCAACAAAAAACAGCTAAAACCCAATACCCGAAGATGGAAAAAAACTTGTCTTGATCTCAAGGAGTTTGAAGTACTCAGAGACTTAAAGTCCAATTATCTCATCGAGATACAATTCGTGCAAGAAACTAAATCCTGAACACAATAAAACTATAACTCTTTATTCTTCCAATCTACACAAAGTACCTTTATGGATAATGCACATAATTTGACAAAATGTTTTTTAGACATAATCACTTTGTTCATCATAGTTTTATTCTTTTCTGTACAGAGTTGTACCCCAAAAATAACACCTGTTTTTCAGACGGATAATCTACAGTTAATAGCCGAAGATTTTATTCAGAATGACACAATTCTCCAAAAACATTTTATCGGCTTTTTGCTCATCGAAATGCATAAGCAAGAACCCTTGATATCTATCCGGGCCGACAAATACTTTACTCCGGCATCCAATATGAAACTATATACTTTTTATTTGGCGAGTAAAATCTTGGAACACGGCATCCCTGCATTTGAGTATGCCCTTCGTGGTGATAGCTTGATCATTAGAGGGACAGCGGATCCTTCTTTTTTGTTCTTGGATACCGACCCCAAATTATTATCTTTTCTAAGGCAGACGAATAAAAAAATATTTTTTTCCGGTACGAACTTCAGTACACCAAGATTCGGTGCTGGATGGGCTTGGGATGATTATCCCTATCCGTATCAAAAAGAATTGTCACCCTTACCCATCTACGGCAATGCATACCGTTTGCAGATATTGCCAAACGATGCTTTTAAGACATACCCCAAATTTTTTGAACAGTTTGTACAAACGGATTCTAGCACACAAAATTTTATTACAAGAGCTGAGCACTCCAATCTATTACGCATCAACCCACATCACGCCCCGCTACAAAAACGTTCCGAATACACCATCCCTTTTAAGTACAGTCCTCAACTCCTTACTCAACTCTTGGCAGACACACTGCATAAAAGTGTCACGCTTTTAGATCAGCTCCCGGACAATATTATATTCCGGACAGTCTTTAATCAAAATTTGGATAGCTTGTATCGTCTCTTGCTCATGGAGTCCGACAATTTTGTCGCCGAACAATTGGTTTTGGCTAGCTCCCATACACTCTTTGGAGAGCTAAATACAGCCAAAGTTATTCGATGGGCTTTAGATTCTTTATTGGATGATATGCCACAAAATATCCGTTGGGTAGATGGTTCGGGTCTGTCCAGATACAACCTCGTCAGTCCAAAATCTAATATCTACATACTTCAGCGACTTTTGGATAGCATATCCTTAACAAAACTTCTACATATCCTGCCCAATACCCTGAATCAGGGGACCCTTCCGAAAGCATTCGGGCGATTACCTATTTATGCCAAAACCGGTACACTGAGCAATAACTTCAATCTCAGCGGTTATCTGCAAGGAGCATCAGGCAAGTATTATATCTTTAGTTTTATGAACAACCACTACCTCTCCTCCAAAGAACAAGTGGCACAGCATATGGCGATATTTTTTGAAAAAATATATATGCTCTTATGAGATAAGTCTTCCAAAGCTTTTTGCGATACTTCTTCATTGGTCCCTAACCACAAGTACTGACTAAGCTCTCCTAGTGTATAAATTAAGCGGATAACTATGAAGAATACAATAACGCCTTGGAATAATCATATATTATGATAAAATATATATAACAATATGACTAAACTGTACTTTTTTGTTCAAACATGGAAAGTTACTTTTGGCACAGTATTTGACAGTTATCCCTTGATTCCTTTACTTAAGTCTTAAAATAATTATGAACCAGTCCCATGACGTGGATAGGTAAGGACTTTATTTTTTTAATAGGTCCTGCCTATCCTTTTTTTAATAGCCTACAGTGGTATAGATTATTTTTATAAAACGGAGTACCTCGCAATAGACTTAGCGTCTTTTGCCGGAATTGTTCTGATTTTTTCCGAACAAAACTCCAAAACGCAAGCCAATGGAAAGAGCCGTGTTATCACTGCCAAACAAATCTCCATCAGTAAATTCGAAGTCTTTTCTAACGTCACCGCTTGTGACATTTTTTATAGATCCTCCAAAATAATGATACCCAATAAATAAGTCTATCACAATCGCATTCTGCAAGACCCATTGCTTACCCCAATCCAGACCAAAATTGACATAATTGTAATTATAATTAGAATTGCTGAACCGAAGTTGACTACTCACATTATTATATCCAAGATTTAATCTAAAATAGCCACCATGGAGTAGATGATCCGGTCTGTACTGGCCTCGATTTTTGAATACTGATTTGGCTTTTATCTTATATGCGACATTAAGTCCGAAACCATCTTTCTTAGCGTTATTATTGATACCAAGTCCATTTATTTTGACACTGCCCTCAAAGGACGAAAACATATTTAATGAACGCTCATAAGTAAGAATCGTTACGGCATTTGCAATAGCTGTAAAATTTATTTTTACATTAGAGTTATGATCATTTAGATAATAACCTTCATCATTTCCTGGCTCTGTTTGTTCGATCACTTTTCCATATTCAAATTTTATTTCTTTGATCAGTGCCCTACTGATTGTAAAAACCAATTTATTGGGATCGTTATATTCGTGGTATTTGATTTCGTAGTCATTGATTTCGAGAATCTTTGCATTGATTTTTTTGCCGGTATTGAGGCGGATGACATCTTGGGCAAAAAGACCAGAGCCTAGGACAATAAAACAACATAGTGCTGTGAGTACCGATTTGATTTTCATAATGGATTTTAGTTTTAATTTGATCAAATATATAAAAAATTCTAATTAGTGTTCGTAATATTCAGTGCCATTTTAAAACTTGGTGTGACATAAAGAACTACACATCATACGATAAAGACCCTCTATTTGCTGTGTAGAAAATAATAAAACATCAAATTTCTTAGGTTTCTGCGCATACTCATAAAATATCCGTACTTTCGCACGCTGAACTTATGAGCAAGAAACGATTTAAAGATTTCGGACTGGACGCTGATCTGCTTGAAGCCATCAGTTATATGGGTTTTGAGTATGCTACCCCAATCCAAGAACAAGCTATTCCGCAGGTGATGTCCGGAGATGACTTGATCGCATGTGCCCAAACAGGCACTGGCAAGACAGCTGCTTTTTTGCTTCCGGTGATGGATGCAATTATCCGAGCCGATCACCGGATCGGTGCGCTCATCGTGGTACCGACTCGGGAGTTAGCTATCCAGATAGACAAACAAATAGAAGCGATGAGCTACGTCAGTGGAATCTCCTCCATAGCTATCTACGGCGGTGGTGATGGTACCGGATGGGATATACAGAAAAAAGCTCTCTCCGAAGGCATCGATATCATCGTAGCTACTCCGGGTAAGTTTATCTCACATATCAATATGGGCTATGTACATTTTGAACGGATGAAATTCCTCATTTTGGATGAAGCGGATCGCATGCTGGATATCGGGTTTCATGATGATATTCTAAAAATCATCAAAATGATGCCCAAAGACCGACAAAGTCTGCTCTTTAGTGCTACGATGCCGGACAAAATCAAAAAATTTGCCCATAAAATCCTCCATAATCCCAAGCAGATCAGCATAGCTATATCCAAACCCGCTGCCGGCGTACTCCAAGCTGCTTATCTGGTATATGATGATTACAAAATATCACTGATCGAAAAACTCATCGTTGATAAACCGCAGTACGAAAGTATTATCATCTTTAGTGCCACCAAAAAAAATGTACAAAAAATAACACGTGCCCTTCGCAAGAAAAAAATTAATGCAAAGGCTATATCTTCAGATCTCGAACAAAGTGCAAGAGAAGAAGTGCTACTACAATTTAAGTCCAAACAAATCCGAGTACTTGTAGCAACCGATGTCATCAGTCGAGGGATTGATATCAAAGGGATAAATCTCATCATCAACTACAACGTACCCGGTGATGCAGAAGATTATGTGCATCGCATCGGCAGAACGGCTCGCGCAGATGCTACCGGAGTCGCCATTACACTCATCAATGAAGAGGATATGTATGATTTTTACAAAATCGAGCGTCTCATCGAGCGAGAAATCCCCAAACTCCCTCCTTTGGATCTAAAAGGTCCAAAATGGAGCACCGAACGCAAAAAATCGGGAACATCTTATCATAGAAAAAAAGCACAACATAAACGGCGAAGATAAGTCTAACCCAACATCAAATTACAACCTCGCTGCTCCGAACCGTCTAGTCTTCCCAATACCTCAAAGCCACCATCCTGCAGAGATCTACCGTAATCATCCGTACGTATAAAGGCACAAGTATCCAGATTGGCCAGATCTACAATATTTAGCTGACCACGCTCTCCGGCTTGCACCCAAGTCCGAGGATCGTGCAGGGATGATATCAGTACTTTCATAGTCTGAGGACACACAAAATATCCCTTCTTTTTGGCGTATGCCTGAGATTGAAGTTCTGTCATACCATACTCTGAACCAATAGACTCACACATAAATGCCTCTTGGAGTTGATAGTGCAGTGCTGCTTTGGGTATCTCCGCTCGCCTACCTTTCATACCTCCTGTTTCTAGTATTGTGATTTTTGAAAGATCTATAGGATACCTTTCGGCAAAATCCAATAATGCATAGCTCACACCAATCAGTATTGTAGGGGTCTTACATTGGATATTGAACAATATTTGCTCGCAAAGACCACTCATGTCATCTTTAAAAAAGCCACTGCCTGACTGTTTTGAGCTGCCAATAAATCCCTCTACCATGGCTACCAATGATGATTGACCTTGCTCTAAATACGAAGGCAATAAAGCCAAAATAGAATAGGAGCTCGGATCTCCGAAGACCGGATAAAAACACCTCACCGTATTTTGAAGGTATGCATTATATGATCTTATGTAGTGACGACTCGGCAAAGTGCCTCCGGTCCGGCTGCTCAAAAAAACAGCTTGAGCAACCCAACTCCCCGTCTTTATTTCAAAATTTTTGTAAAAAGATATCGGCAGGAAAGGAATATCTTCCAATCGGCATACTGAGGCTACCTTGACCTTGAGGAGATCTACAAACCGCTGATACATCGGATTATATAGATATTGAAAACGAAATACTTCCAAAACGAAGTCTGTATCCTCCACCGTTGCTGTACTGAGTTTTTTCCACAGTTCTTCTCTTCTGCTCTGATAATCCATACAATTTGTTGAGTAGTTCGTTATATTTATGCTATGAGAGTCACAAAGTTACATTTGTTCTTCTTTGTATGGAGTATTTTGAGTGCAATTCATTGCAACAATAAGAGCGATTTTGATATCGTACCCTTCATAGAATACCTCAGTATCAGCACAAATCAACTGCACCAGATCGGTACAGAGCGAGATACGCTGCGTATAGTCTTGCGCTTCGAAGATGGTGACGGTGATCTGGGAGACCGCAGCAATGCACAAGACATCGAAATAATTGATAGCAGAACAGGCATAGCCCTACCCAATTCTTCGATCCCTATGGTGCCTATATTGGGTTCTGAAAATGGTATATCGGGTGAACTTACCATCCGTTTGACTTTTATACCCGGCATCGATATGTGCTGTATCCTACCCAATGGTCGACAATGTGAGACACTGGCTGGATTTGCCCAAGATACACTCCAGTATTTGCTCCGTATAAGAGATCGTGCAGGCAACTGGAGCAACCAAGTCAGTACAGATATGATCTTCGTTCAGTGCGAGTAACCCCCAAAAATCTATTCCTACCGCAATCATTCTCGAATAGGAAGTACTTTTCCAAAGGCATATTTGATCAAATCATGCGTAGTGACCAATCCCACAAGCTCTCCGTCTTCTACTATGGTTACAGCATGGAAGTTATTCGTGATAAAAAGATCAGCTGCCAAGCCTACCGAGTCATCCGGCGATAAGGAGAATACATTGGGCGTCATAAAATCCTTGATTTTGATTCTTCGATAATCTTCTTCAGAAAATGCATGCTGTACACTGGATAACTGTAGTAAGTCCGTTTTGCTGATCATCCCTACTACCCTTCTTTTTGTATCCAATATAGGAATATGGTGAAAACTAAAAGCTTCAAAAGTTTTGTTGACATGGAGCAAACTATCTTCTTCGTGTAGTGAGATAATCTCTCTCGTCATAATATCCCGTAGTGGTGCTAATTTATCCATGGCTATATTTATTTGGTTTTAAAGAATATTTTTTACGATATAATTTTACGCTGCAAAAAAGAATCAAAAACTAATCGAACTTATACTTATCACTGATTTTGATCAGTTTTAATCTCCAAATCATACCTTTAGCTGAAGCTAATAATGCTCACGCCATCACCTCCTTGCTCTTCCTCAGGGTGTTGGATGGAATGGACTTGGCGATAATTTTGAGCGAGTTGGGCTACGATTGCTCGCAAGGACCCACTGCCTTTACCGTGTAGGATTTTGACGCTGAGGACATTTTGCATAAGTGCCTCATCCAGATATTTCTGGACGACATCCATAGCTTCTTTTCTAGTATATCCTCTGATATCCAAAGTGCGATCAAATCGCCCATTCAGACGAACACCCTCGAGCGATACAGTCTTAGACCTACGTTCTATAGGGGGGTTTGCAGGTCGCAAATCAGATCGAACTACTACAACTTTTAGATTGCCTATAATGACCTGGATTTTGTTCTTTTGGATGCTGAGGATCTTACCCACAGTACCGCTTTGCTGTAAACGTACGTAATCACCTATTTGGAAGACATGATCCTCTCCGAGTTCTTCATCATAGAGCGCTGATTTGATTTCTTCGAGTTCCTGATGTACTTTTTTGACCTTCAGTTTTTGCGCATCCAAGGCCTCCTTGGCGGACTCTATTTTTGACTTTTTTTGCAGTTGTTTTATGTGCTGCGATGTAGCCTCTTTGAGCAAGAGTTCCTTTTGGGCTTCAAATTGTTTTTTGTCCAGTTTAAACTTCTTTCTTCGGATCTCCATTTCTTTTGACAGATCTTGATATTGATTGATGAGTTGTTGGAGCTGCCGCTCATAAGATGCCACTTTTTCGCTATTTTGACCTAAGCGCATAGCTTCGTTTTCGAGACTTATTAGCAGGTCTTCTACACGCGTATTTTTTTTTCCGACCCGTTTTTTGGCGTAAGCTATCAACTGCTGATCAAATCCTGTCTGTCGGGCAATTTCGAGCGCATAAGAGCTACCCGGTTTACCGAGCTTGAGGCGATAAGTAGGTTTTAGGGCTTTGTGGTCAAAGAGCATCGATGCATTGATAACACCTTTGCGCTTAAAGGCGAATATTTTGAGATTACCGTAATGTGTAGTGAGCAAAGCCCATGCCTTTTTGTCCATGAGACTGTCCAACCACGCTTCTGCAATGGCACCACCCATTAAGGGATCGGTTCCAGAGCCAAATTCGTCCATCAACACCAGACTTTTTGCATCGACATTATCCAGAATTTGCTTCATAGCGATAAGCTTAGAACTGTAAGTACTCAAATCATCAGCGATCGACTGCTGATCACCCAAATCGATAAAAAACTGAGAAAATACACCCATCTTACTCTCTATATCGACAGGCACCGGCATACCACACTGCATCATATATTGGATTAAGCCTACAGCCTTCATACAGACAGATTTTCCACCCGCATTAGGTCCGGATAACACGACGACACGGTTATTGCCTCTGAGGCTATAGTCAAATCTTACAGTCGGACGATTTTCGCGAAGATGCTTCAAAAATAACAGCGGATGGACAGCATCTCGCCAATCAAAAAACGGCCGATCACAAACTTGGGGTTTTGTAGCCTTCATAGTGATAGCCAAGCCTGCCTTGGCAAACAAAAAATCCAACCTGCCGATCAGATGATATCCCCGCTCTAAGGCATCGCGGTGTGCAGCAAAGGTACGACAGAGCATCCGAAGCATTTTACGCAGCTCTCGCTGGTATTCGTATTCTAACTCCTGAAGATCGTTCTGCAAAAAAACCATTTCTTCCGGCTCTATATAGAAGCTTTTACCTGTATCGGACTGATCGTGCATGATGCCTTTGATCTTACGCTTATACTCTGCGGGGACACTGAGTACTCGCCGCCCCAAACGGATACTCTGCTCTGTCTCCGTCAAAATTCCTTGCTCCTTGTATTTCTGTACTAAATCTACAAATCTGCGCTCTATTTTTTGCTTTAATATAGACCTCCGCTGTACTATTTGTTTTAACGCCGGCCAAGCAGATGTCCGTATGCTATAGTCCGTATTAAAATAAGGACACACCTCTTGATACATAGCGCTACAAGGATCATATTCTATCCATTCTGTACCCAAAATATTTTTTGCATTGTCGGACAAAAATGTACTCGCTACAGCTTGCATCATCACCAGGATTTTAAAGATTTCTATTACCTCTCCCGACGAGAGTACTACATCATCTATACCTAAGCTATTCAACGCCGGTTGTATTTGGCTATAGCCAAAAAGCACGGAATCCGCTCCTTGGTCCAGCCAAGTTTGGCACAATTGGACCTTGTCCAGCTCTGATGTGATCTGATCACATTCCGTCATAGGATGCATCTGATCCACTGCATCAAGTCCCAAAGGACCTAAGACTCGACGTCGGAGCATATCCTGAAGCTGATCAAAACCTAAGGTGGATATTATCGTGTTGGATCGGGTCATATTCGGGTCAAAGATAAGACTTGGATCGCTAAAGAAAATCCGCAAGACGCCAAACCCGTCTTAACTATTGTTAGAGAGTCATCAAAATATAAGCCATTATGCTTACCTTTACCTTTTGATCACAAAAGTAAAGTGCAGATCCCTTGTTAGGCAAACCGCAGAAACTCAATCCACAATTTAGACAGATCATGGATCAAATCGAATCTTCGATGGATCACTTTATGATCAGTGGAAAAGCAGGCACAGGCAAGTCCACCTTACTCAGAATGTTTCAGCAAATAAGCAAAAAGCGTATAGCCACCTTGGCCCCAACCGGAGTGGCTGCACTAAATGTACGAGGTCAAACCATACACTCGTTTTTTGGTTTTGCTCCCAGGCTCTTCACCGGTCAGAAACCTGACCGCAAAAAGAATAGACGCAAATACTGCGCATTGGATACTATCATCATAGACGAAATCTCTATGGTCCGAGCAGATCTACTCGACCAAATAGATCAATTTCTGAAAGTTCAGCGTGCTTCTAACGAAGCTTTCGGTGGTGTCCAAATGATATTTTTTGGCGATATGTTTCAATTACCTCCGGTAGTACGCGCCGAACATCACATCTACTTCAAAGAGCATTACGAATCTCCCTATTTCTTCTCTGCCAAAGTGATGCTACATCAAGTTGATCTCCACATGATACATCTCGAAGAAGTATTTAGGCAGCGAGATAGAGCCTTTGTACGCCTCCTGGATGAGATCCGTACCAATAGTGCAGACTGGGACACCTTGGAGAGCCTCAATGAACGGATTGATCCTGAATTTGAAGCACCAAACTACTATATCACCCTAGCGAGTCGAAATGCAATCGTCGAAAAAATCAATAGCGAACGGCTATATAATATCAATGCCCCTGGCCTCCACTTTCAAGCTACTACCACAGGAGAATTTCCCATAAAAAATGCCCCAACCAATCCCATCCTCGAACTCAAAGAAGGTGCTCAGATTATGTGCTTGCGCAATGGTCCCCAACTCAACTACGTAAACGGCACCATAGGTATCTTTGATCGCATGGAAGATAGAAGTATGGTGATTCGTATCACGGACAGTTTGGGCGATGAAAAAGAAGTAAAAATCAAACGGGTCATTTGGGAGATGGTCAAATACGAATGGAATCAAAAACAACTTGAAGCAAAAGTCATAGGCACTTTTGAACAATATCCGGTAAAACTAGCCTGGGCCGTGACTATCCATAAATCGCAGGGACAAACTTTTGACCACATCTATCTCGATATGGGCAAGGGAGCATTTGAGTTTGGGCAGACCTATGTCGCTCTCAGTCGCTGTACCAGTCTAAGCGGAATCGTCTTGCGTAGAGCATTGCGTATGCACGATGTACTGGTGGATGAGCGCATCGTGGACTTCTATCAAGCTTACAGATAAAGACACTTGGTTAAAAAGATATCGTAGATCCTTGCAAAATGACGGCAGGAGTAATAGATAGAATCCTAGTTTAAAAATTCGGAAATAATGCTCCCTCGAGGAATAGATGTCTCTCGAAAGTAAGCAAATTTTTTTTGAAGCGCATCCTAGATTTCTACAGAATGACAATATTTTTTTATATTTGTCCCAGCACACAACGTGCAATCGTATCACTAAAACTACAAAACGATGAATTTACTAGACAATGTCAAAGGAGTGCTGACAGATGCACTCGTAGGAAAAGCGGCTGATATGCTCGGTATGTCCTCAGCGGATACCGGCTCAGCTATTTCTAAATTTTTGCCGGCTATTTTGGGTGGAGTAATCAATAAAGGAAGCACTCGGAGTGGAGCTTCCGGGCTTTTGGACCTCATCTCAAAAGGCGGCTACAAAGAAGACAACCTCAAGGACTTAGGTAGTATTTTGGGTGACCAAAACCGGTCCAAAGGATTTCTTGAGCAAGGGGCGAGCCTACTAGGCTCACTTTTTGGGAGCAAACAGTCCGGAGTATTGGATATGCTCCTAAAGCTTACCGGAATCAAAAAATCAAGTGGCTCGATGTTGATGAGTCTTTTGGCACCTATAGTTATGAACAAACTGGGTGGATTGATCTCGAAAAACAACTATGATGCCGATGGCCTGAGCAGCTACCTCAATAGCCAAAAGAGTAGTGTGTTCGGTGCACTACCCGGTCTAAGTGCTTTATTTGGCTCGGACGATGTACAAAAAGTTGCTGCAGCAGCTTCCGGAACTAGCTCCGGCACTTCTTCGCATTCTACGACCGGTACGAGCAGTTACTCTTCAGAAAGTGACAGTTCAGGCGGAGGAGGCGGATGGCTTAAATGGTTGCTCCCACTGTTGCTGGCAGGAGCTGCTCTATGGTGGTTTACCAGAAATGGCTGTGGCGGTGATGACCATATGGAAGATGGACACAAAACCGAAATGAAAGACCACGATATGACGGACAAAAAAGCCTCGAATACGATGAAAATCGAAGGAGCTAAAAAATCCGAAAATATGGATAAGAAGATGACAGACAAGACGATGCATAGCAGTACCCAAACGACTACATCAGGAACAGAAGCAGGGATGCTGGGCAAATTTACCGTTGATGCCAATGGCAATCTCGTAGCTTCGGATGGCAAAGTCCTGGTACCTAGTGGCAAATATGCACTGGATGGCTCAGGAAATTTGTTGGATGCCAATGGCAAAATCATAGCGCGTGCAGGAAGTTTTGACTCAAAAGTACTTGCAAGTCTCAAGTCACAGCTTGGAAAATATGC
>JAJRUR010000060.1 GCA_024277695.1 Bacteroidota bacterium
CCGATATCTTTTGGACCGAAAGGTATGGGAATATCATGAGTAAACCAAGCGTAGGCTTGAGATGCTGATTTTTTCTTTTCTGATGGTCTGCGTAATATTGCTTTTGTACAGCGAAATCCCCCAATAGATTTAGTTTGGGTGGTAATCTCCCAATCTGAGGTATTGCTTGGTAGTAAGATATTAATCAATTGACCATCTCGGTTTTTTTGTAGTATAGCAGTTTTTTCTATATTGTCGTGATAATAAACTTTGTTTTTTCCAGCGATGATCTGTGCAATACTCGAGTTAGGATTCTCCATACTTAGTGTATTTTTTGATCGAAAAAGACTCTTGAAGTTGTTGCACAAGAGCTGGTATTCTATTTCTTGAGTTTTTTCTAGGATGGAGGATAGTTGTGGATTTCTTATTGGCGTACTATTGGCTTGCTGGTTATAGCTTAGTCGGTATATGACTTCTATGGTAGGTTTGTCTATCGGATTCTGCGCTATACCGATGTCCGGAATTATTAGAAAAAGAGCGCAAATAAAAAGAAATTTAGTCATACTATGTTGGGCTAATAGTTATCAAAATAATAGCTCGGGATGTGTGGTACATACAGAACACATCCCGAGTGTGATTCGTTCTATGGTTTTTGATTATCGCAGTCATCTTTTGCTTCGAGATACACATCCCACCATTGCGGAGTCTCGGCTTATCCAATATTCCACCATCATCGTTTTTGTTAGCATCGGTTTCTATTCTTTAACAGTTACAGAAAGGATACAGTCATCGCAAGAACATTCCGCTCTGTTGGTATTAAAATCAAAAATTTCTCTACAACCACAAGACCCACTGCAATCAATCTCATATGTTTTATCGATTATGCCTTTATTCGTGTAAGTATTTGAGTACATTACAGTTTCTACAGTTCCATCTTTCAACTCATAAGTATACATTATGGTGGTTACTTCTGGCTGAAAATTAAAATCAACTCTATTGAAACTTTTAATTCCTATTCCGTGCTTTCGTCGAGTAAATGCTTCAAAGTCATCAAAATGAAGATTTTCTCTATAAATCTGTTCCCAGACATCAATTTCTGATTTATAAGTATCAAAAGTAACTGTCATTTTACAACCTGAACATGTGCATTCAAATCTTCCGTTCAAATCTGTAACAACTTGACAGTGGTCTGTATGTCCGGTATTATTACCATCACAAGCATTTGTTGTACAATGAATAGAAATACCACCTTTGATGTATTGAATACCTGCTCTCTCAAACACCTCAGAAGATATTGATCGAAGTTCAATGTCTTCATTAGAATTGTGTTTTTTAAAGTTAAGATCATTATTTTGCGAACAAGAAATTAAAAAAACAATTGAACCAAAAAAAATAATTACATTTTTCATTTTAATAAATATTTGATAAGTTATTCCTACTTCTTGATAAGCTAGTTTCGGAGATATAGACTACAGGTGTTGATAGCACGTTTGCCGGTTATTCCTAGTATGTCTGCCTAGCATCGACTGCTCCCAAGTCTCCGACGGATCCTTTTCCGAGCCTATTATAGCAATCTATGGGGCATATATATATGCTAAAATACAAATTTTATAGCGTATTTTTTTCATTATTTTATAAAATTTAACATTTTCCCCCGTTTATGGGTGTGGAGGATAGTTGTGCATTTCTTAGTGGATTACTCCTGGCTTGCCGGACTTAGGCTTTGTCGGTATATGCCTTCTGGGCTAATTGTTCAGCTTCAAAAATCAAAAAATGTATATATTTAGCCCTTCAATTACAGTTATGGGACTATTTGACAGGCTATTCGGTGTATTGAGTACCAATCAAGATGAACCGAAGATACGCTTTGGACGGTTTACAGATGCGCATAAGTCACAAGAGCAATATGATGATTGGGATGCCGGAATCAAAGCTTATTCAGACGGTGATTATCTCCGATCTTTTGAAAAGTTGCTCGATTTTTTGGACCAAGATGACCAAGATAATATTGAGCGTGAGCTTCTCAGTGACCAAATAAAGTTCCATATACATCAAGGGTCAAAGTGTGTACATGGGACTTATGGACCTACGAGTATATATGCCGAATCAAAAATCGTAAAAATCAAAGAATATAGCATTGGTTATCTACGAAGGATGGTGGAGCACAACTATAATCTGAATTATGCTCGATATGCCATAGATTCTGACAATAATATTGCGATAGTATTTGATGGAGATGTCAGAGATTCGCCTTTAGAAAAGCTCTATTTTGCCTTTAAGGAAATGGCCATTAATGCGGACAAACAAGATGATTTGCTTTTGGATGAGTTTAAGTCTCTTGAGCCAATCGACGAGTCTATAAAGAAATCACTTTCTGAGGAGATAAAAGACATCAAGTATCAGTTTATTATCGATAAAGCCAAAGAAACATTTGAGCAAATAGACCAAATTCGTGTCTCTCCTGACAAGCAGCAGGGAGCTATTTCTTATATGCTATTGGCATTGATCTACAAACTTGATTTTTTGACAGTTCCTGAAGGCAATGCAATGGAAGCCTTCGAAAGGATGCATAGAATCTTCTTTAAAGATACCCAACGGGGTATAGGACAAAAGAATGCGGCGATTATCAAAGAGCTCCATAAGTTGACGGATCGACCCAAGGAGAGTTTCTTGAGTGAATTTTATGATGTTTGTTCTACATTTGGAATCACATATTCGATAGAAGGATCAAAGATGGTTGAATTTATCGATCCGGAAATCAAATATATACAGTGGTATATCCAGAACAATCACCCGATAGTAGCTGAGGCTGTGTGCAGCTATATTGTGGGTTATCTACTTTTTAACCATACACCACCCAAACCTGCATTCCAATTATTTATACTCTATTATCGGGTGATCGAGGCATCGTATTTTAAAGCTTTGGGTTTTTCGGAACTGTATATACCGGAATCGGACACTTTTGATCAAGATAAGATCCAGCAAATTGTGAAGGATATCTATAACACCAACAAGGACGAATATCCCAAACTCAAGTTGAATGGGACGCTGAGCTATAACACCAAGGTAGAATTTGCCCGATCGTTTATCCTGTTATTGCGCCAAGCGGACTTTAGCAAAAAACCAAATCGTGATGTCTAAGATACTTCCTAAATATATCAACTATAGGATATGATGCGAAAGATTATCGACTTATATAGAAAAGTAGTTATACAGATAGCTACTCCATACAGTACCGGAACGGGATTTTATCTGGCGGACTATCATTTGATCATCACCAACGAACATGTAGTACGGGGTAACCGTGAGGTAGTGCTCAAGATATACGGGCATGAAAAAATGAAAGCACGGGTACTCTACATAGACCCGAAGTACGACTTGGCATTTATAGATATTCCTAAGGGGGTAGAGCTGCCCGCAGTCAGTATCAATATAGAGCACATCGTCCAGCAAGGCGATCCGGTCATCGCTGTAGGACATCCGTTTGGACTCAAATACACGGCAACTCAGGGTATCGTGTCCAATACACTCCATCAGCAAGCCGGAATCACTTATATCCAACATGATGCTGCACTAAACCCGGGCAATAGCGGTGGTCCTTTGGTCAATTCTTCTTCAGAAGTCATCGGGGTCAATACTTTTATCATCCGTGACGGCAATAATATCGGATTTTCTCTTCCGGTCATGTATCTCAAAGAAAGTCTGGATGAGTACAGAGTGTTTTATGACCAAGCCGGGGCTCGTTGTATTTCATGTTCCAATCTCGTATTGGAAGCAACCGAAGAAGAGGGATATTGTCCTTACTGTGGCTCCAAAATCACGCTTCCCTCGGATATAGAACCCTATATGCCTGTAGGAATCGTCAAAACTATCGAGGATGTCTTGGCAGGACAAGGGGTCAATATCGAGCTATCACGGATCGGACCCAATAACTGGCTGATCGACGAAGGATCCGCCCAAATCAATGTTTCTTATAATCCGAAGTCCGGAATGATTCTGGGAGAGGCAAAGCTATGTTCTCTACCCAAAGAAGGTATCAAACAACTGTACATATTCCTGTTAAAGGAAAATTATAAACTCAAAAAACTAACTTTGAGCGTCAGGTCAAACAATGTTTTTATCTCTTGTGTTAACTTTGACCGATATTTTGACAAAGACATCCTCGATAGAGACTTGGCAGAAGTGATATCCAAGGCGGATGAATATGATGATATACTGATCGGTCAATTCGGTGCTATACCCCGTAAAAAGGAAGGTGAAGCAGCTATTTAGCCTAGTCAATCGGATGGGTAAAAAACCACAGGATACGTAGCAGAAACCAAAGAATTATTGCAGATGACTGTCCGATAGAATGAATGAAAAAAGGATAAATCTGTGCTCGTAACAAGATGATTTGCTATGGTTTTTTGTGTTTTGGGCATCAAAAAGGAGTAAAATTTTGTCATATAAAGAAAAAAGCTGTAATATAGTGTTTTGAAAGCGGCCAAAGCTCACAGGTGAGCCTGTGTCTGCTGCCATAAAATAAGAACAAAAAACATCATTTTTGAAAACAACTTATATAAAATTTAAAATCTTACGAATGAAGATCAGAATAGCACTTTTTAGTTTAATATTGACTGTGGGGTCTCTAGTTCAAGCTCAAGATATCCACTTTTCGCAGTTTTATATGTCACCCCTGAATCTCAATCCGGCGATGACGGGCATCATGAACTGTAACCAGCGTCTGGTAGCCAACTTTAGGAACCAATGGGCATCCGTATTGCGGTCAAATGCATATAATACTTTTTCAGCTTCTTATGATCAGAAGATAGAGTTTGCCAGAAGTGATTATTTTGGTGTCGGAGGTACACTTTGGGGAGATGTAGCCGGTAGTTCTAAGTTTTCTACCTTGGCAGCTACACTGTCCGGTTCTTATAGTAAGTATCTCGGAGGTGGACGTGATAACTCTAACTATTTGGTATTGGGTGCTCAAGTCGGGATACGACAGCGGAGTATCAAACCCTTGTTTGAATTGTTCTTTGGGGATCAGTTTGATCCAAGTATAGGTGGTCCATCCGGCACTTCTATAGAAAACAATAATGGGACTTTTGGCAATAATTACTCTTTTATGGATGTCAATGCAGGTCTGTTATATTTCAGAGTATTTAATGAAACGAATAGCTTATGGATCGGAGGTGCCATCAATCATCTCAACAAACCCAACCAGTCTTTTTATGACGATCAGTTCTTTGAGTTAAGTACTAGATATACAGTGCATGGTGGTGCTGAAATCACACTCAATACCCGCTACGATGTACTCCCCGGTTTTGTGGTGCTCTCACAAGGCGAAGCCTTTCAAGTCAATTCCGGAGCGAGTGTCCGTATGATACTCAGCAAGTCGCGATGGGACTATCAAGCCGCTCAGATCGGTGTATGGATGCGTATAGCAAATAGTGTGGATAATTCTTTGCTTTCTGATGCACTGATTATATCGACCAAGTTTGACTATGATCAGTTTGGTATTGGTTTTAGCTATGATGTGAACTTGAGTTCGCTCCGACCGGCAAGTAATGGAAATGGAGCATTTGAGTTTTCGCTGATATACAATATTTGTCGTCAAGAGCGTAGAAACGTTTATTGTCCCAAATTCTAAACAAGTTTTTGTAAAAAATTTGTCATATTGACTTCTTTTCTTGTAAGGTCGAACTCATCTGCGTATCTTGTTGGGCGTTGATAGAGATCTAGGGATAATACGAATGATATATCCATCCAAAAAAA
Organism: Bacteroidota bacterium; assembly: GCA_024277695.1. GTDB lineage: Bacteria > Bacteroidota > Bacteroidia > Chitinophagales > Saprospiraceae > JAJRUR01. The sequence goes on from JAJRUR010000060.1 coordinate 5,737, forward strand.
ATGAGAAGTTATGTTTAATACAAAAAAATCAAGCAATTCTACCAAAACGCGTACTGTACAAAATTCCGGTGCCATCAACAATATTACTCAAGGAACAGCCATTGAGGGAACCGTCCAGTCGGATAGTGATATCAGAATCGATGGCACACTAAAAGGAAACTTAAACTGCAGGGGTAAGGTTATCATCGGTGAGCACGGGATGATCAATGGGATTGTTTATTGCGAAAACGCAGTCATAGAAGGTAAGCTCATCGGTGAGCTCCACGTCAATGATGCTCTACAGGTTTCGGCTACAGGAGTGGTGGATGGCCAAGTCAATACTGCCCACCTGTCTATCAGTCCCGGAGCCCAGTTTAACGGTACTTGTCATATGGGCAAGGATCCGGAAGCATTGCAAAGTGGCAAACAAGGGCAAATGGACGAAGAGCTTATCGAAATTGAGCCCATACCGGTTTATAGCTCCTAATAGACCAATTTCGTCAGTCCGTGTCCAAAAAACAATATCTCAAATATACTTCGATAGCTTACGAAATGGCTGCGATACTCCTCGTTGGAGTCTTGGCAGGCAAATACATCGATCGATGGTTAGATAATGAAAAAAAATGGGTTACCGCGCTCCTGATCATCGCTTTATTGGGAGGCTATTTTTATAAATTGGTGCGGGATCTATCAGCTGATAAGTAGAAAAATAACTATATTGTACTATCAAAACTCTTTAGAAAATGCAGCTGAAAAAGTTCATCTTGGGCTTAGGTTTATGTGTCATGATCAATCTGGTGGCCTTCGTAATTTATGCCCAATTTGTCCGATATGATGGAATGGTCTATTTTGAGTTCTATGTCTTAAGTTTTTTTGTTCTTGTTTCGATTTTATTTTATGGACTGGGTAAGCATACTAGTCAGTCCTCCGACTTATACCGGTTTAACCGGTTGATTGTTTTCAGTACAGCATTTAAGCTCATAGCTTCTATCTTGCTCATACTCAGTCTTAAATATCACTTAGCACTAGATAGACCGGTACAGATTATACCTTTTTTGATCAGCTATCTGGTTTTTACCTCCTATGAGGTTTACTATCTATCTACTTTAGGACAAAAATCATTTAAGAAGACTAAATGAATTATAGTTTGGGACTCTAGGCTGCTCTCTCTATCCCTTAGTTATTTTGGGATTAATTTGTGTCCTTATTGGCTTGAAGCCTGAGTATAGATTAATAGAAAATGTTATCTTTGAGCACTCAACAAAATTATTGTACTAACTGTGTATAGAGCTGTTATAGATCAAGTAATGACCAAAATTTCGGCTGAGATGCTTGAGGAGTTGGACATCATCAAGCTGAGTGATGGTGTTTTTCATGTATTGTATGCTCATCAGAGCTATCAGGTAGAGCTACTCAACTATGATCTGGGCAAGCGGACTATAGAGATATTGGTCAATGGTCATTTCAGTAAGGTGCATATCAAGAATGAAACCGATTTGGTTATTGAGCAGTTGGGCTTGGACCAATATACTACCCGGAAGGACACGGCGCTTAAATCACCGATGCCAGGAAAAGTACTTAAAATTATGGTACGTCCGGGAGATCTTGTTAGAGAAGGGGATCCCTTACTAGTACTAGAGGCGATGAAGATGGAGAATGTACTCAAGGCGAGTTCGGAGCAGCAGATTGAAAAGGTACCGGTCAAAGTAGCTGAGCCGGTGGACAAAGGCCAAATCCTGATCCGGTATGTACAGGATAAATGAGTTGATACTTTGCATAATTCGAAGTCACGATGAAAAAATTAGCTGTTTTGCGATGATCAAACAGGGTGCATTGGCTTTCAAGTGAGTTTGTTTTTGACTATATCAGGTCCCTTAAAATTATATATTTCTTGAGTTTCTTGCCATTGCGAAGTATTGTGATTTTTACTTTTTTGCCCGAATGCCCTTTGAGTCTTTTCTGAATACCATCGAGAGACAACATCCATCCCGGTAACCAAGAGAGTTTTTTGATCACATCACCTTGTTGGATTCCGGCTTCATCAGCGGGACTGTTAGGTATGACATCCTGTACGAGGTATTTGGATAGATTTTTACCAAACACGATGATGCTCAATCCACTGCGATCCAGATCAAATGATCTATCCCAAGACTTATGCGCTAGTAGCGAGAGCGTACCGTGGACATAATTTATTTGGACGGTAAACCGGTCCCAAATCATATTACCGATCAGACCATCACGAAAAGGGCGAACAAATAGACTGTCTGTCTCAGGGAGTTTTTGAAAGTTGGTCACGAGGTGATCAAATGTATACTTATCTAAGGCGAGTTGTTTCGTTCTTCCTAGAAATCCATACACATTACCTCCAAGTCCTACTCCTAAATGTCCGGGTATCGTCTCTTCAGGTAGAGAAACTCCGGTTTTTGTGCCAGTATAGAGCAGTAGAGATAAGGCTGCACCGGTATCCATCAATAGGTTGAGTTGATTTGTTCTGTTCGGAGCAGTCATTACATTGATTTTGAGATAAGGTCTGTTTTTAAAGATATTGATCGGAAAACTCGTGTAGTTATCCATCGGATCAAAAAATTTGTTGGGATTGAATATTTTTAGGAACTGTTTTTCATAATTTATTCTCAATATGGTGTTTTTAAAAAATGCTCCGCCCAGTATGCCGTCTATGCGTTGGCCGATGAGTAGCGATAGATAAGTGAAGTCATTTTGAAGCACAATGATGTCCTCTTGGCGAACAGGAGTGTCTCCCAGTTTGATTTTTACTTTACGCGCTACATAGGCTAGTACTTCTTGTGTATAGTCAGAGCCTTTTATATGCAGTGGTTTTTGTTCTACTTGGATACCTAAAATATCAGCTATGATACGATCAAATAATAATGTATGTTCTGAGCCGGTATCTAGGATAAACTTGAGTGGGAGGATACCTCCGAAGAGTACATCTACGATAATAAAATTTTGTTTGTATTGAAAATCAACCAAGTGGTATTCTCTTCCACCAAAATACGACTCCAGAATCTGCTGAGCTTGGAGGGGTATGCATGTAAGCAAGGTGATCCATAGCGTCATTTGCAAGTTTTTCCACATGACATAAATATAAGAAATTCACTCTTTCTAAGTTAGTAAGCCAGCAAAAAATGGATTTGATTGCTTAGTTAATATTTTATGTATCGCATTAAATCCCCAAACGGATATCAAAGAAAAAAGAGCATACATCGTACAATGTATGCTCTTGTGAAAAAGCTAGTTACTAGATGGAGTAAAGATTAGTACTTGGTGACTCTAACATCTACTCTACGATTTTCTTGACGTCCTTGGTCTGTTCCATTATCAGCTATTGGTTTTGTCTGCCCATAGCCCTTTGAAGATAAGCGATTAGCCGCTACGCCTAAAGCCTGTAATTTTTGTCGTACAGCGAGTGCACGTTGTGTTGAGAGCATTAGATTCTTATTGGCATCACCGGTATTATCCGTATGACCGGATATCTCGATATGTACACCGGGATAGGCTTTGAGTACAGCCGCCAGATTTTCTAGTTGTGCGTTGGATTCTGCTGTCAAATTGGCACTGCCGGTAGCAAAGTGCACTCCATCAAATGCTACTGCATCCTTTCCTTTTTTGCCGAGCATTTTGACAAATTTATCGGTAAAAGAACCTGCTGCAGTTTTGATTTCAGCACCTCCCGGGAGTTTGACGGACATGATAGCTCCTTTGACTGCGTCAGCAGCATCGGCCATCGCGTCACCTGCATCTTTGGCCATATTGCCTACCGTATTTCCGGCATCTTTGGCCGCATCTCCCACAACTTTACCTGCGTCTTTGGCTGCATCACCGACAGCCTTGCCTGCATCTTCGATTTTGTCTTTGACAGACCCGAGGTCTGCTTGCTTACAAGTAGGCCCCTTCCACATCCACAGTGCTGCCAAAAGTCCAAGACCGATCAGCCATGGCCAAAAGTTAAATCCTTTTGATCCTGCAGCTTCTTCTACAGTTTCTCGTGCTGAAGAAGCAGCTGCTGAAGCAGCTTTTTCCGCCCCTTGGGCTGCATCTGATCCCCAATCTGCAAATCCCAGAATATCACCCAATCCGGCTGGAGCAGATTTTCGGACATAATCCCGCTGTCCTAGCAATAATTTCATAAGACCACCTGCATTGAGACCGTTTTTGCTCACTTGTTTGCCGATCAGTCCCAGTAGCATGGGGGCAGCCATTTTTAGTAGAGAAGAAGCTACGCCTGACTTGATACCTACTGATCTAGTGATGAGATCAACAATGGCACCCGTTTTATCTCCCATAAGAAATTTTAACACCATAGATCCCGTCGATGCCAACGAATCCGTTTGCGAACCTCCACCAAACAGTCCTCCGAGATTGTCCAAAAGACCCCCTCCGATTTTGTTTTGATTCATAAAGTCTAGAATACCGGCAGCACCAGATTCTGTAGAACCTTTATTGATGAGGCCTCCCATCAAGGCAGGTAGGATACCACCCATAGCGTCTTGGACGTTGTTTTCGGATACACCGAGGTATTTGCTCGCCTGAGATGCCATAGCGTTGCCGATTTGATCTTTGAAAAGATCCATTAAATTTAAAGCCATAAGATTTCGTTTTTGATTTGAAGAAATTAATTTGATAAGTAGAAACTGCTCAAAAAATAGTCAGATTTGAATAATGTGATTGATTAAAATATCCATTGTTCAACCCTGCATTATAGTATTGCATGATCTAATTTTGCAGCAAGTTCATCATTGATAAAGAAGTCTGGATGTAAAGTTATATAAATTAGATCTGAAATGCAACAATATTAAATATATATTATTAAAATATATATGTAATATACTGGTTATTAAGTTAATTGAACGCTAGTGCGAGGAGATTTATATTTCCACCAAAGACCTAGAAAAAGTGCTGAGATCATATCCCATATTCCCCACCAAGCAGCTACAAGCATCATGCCCCCTAGTTGGGTGAAGAAATTGAAGATAATTACTAGTCCGAGGCCTGAGTTTTGAATACCTGTTTCGATGGTGATGGATTTGCGGTCTTCCGGATGGAGTCCAAAAATACCGGAATAAAGATAACCGATCATCATGGCACCTATATTGTGTAGGACTACGATGGAGAGTACATGGTGGAGTTGGTGTTTGATGACATCAATATTGGAAAAGATTGCGGCGGCTATGAAGGATACAAATACCAATAGAGCAGCTTTGCTTATATAACTACGCACATGCTTTATATAGGATGGTAGGTAGTGGTTGAGCAGCATGCCTAGGCTGAGTGGTATGATCATAAGTAGTAAGATAGTCTTACCCAGATCAAAATAACTCAAGCTGATCGATGACATCAAGGCGTTTGCTTCCGGACTAAGTTTTATGATGATGGCAAAGATCATCGGAGTAGTCACTACGGCAGATAAAGTGACGATGGTAGTCAGGCAGACGGACAGAGCAGTATTGCCCTTGGCCAGATGTACGGTATAGTTGGATATGTTGCCCCCCGGACAAGCGGCTATTAAGCCCAGTCCCAAGGCAACACTAGCCGGAGGATTCCATAGTTTTATCAGTAATATAGTGAAGATGGGAAGTAAGAGGAGCTGAGCACTCAATCCGACAAGCATCGTTTTAGGCTGTTGAAAAACTCTACGAAAATCTTTAATGCTCAGATCTAAAGCTACGCTAAACATCAAAAAACCGAGACAAATATTGATCAGTAACAGTTGGTTAGGGTCAAAGTTGATTCGTATCTGATCGATGGAGTTCATAGCGACGACCAAAGTAAGTGTTTTTGCTCAAACTGTGTAATATCAAAGCAGGGTATAGCAAAATTTAGTAATATACTATCTGATAAGAATGTTATGCACATCAGACGAAGATACGATTTCGGCGTTATTTTACTATTTGTTGCCTGAATTGTGCATCCTTATGAAAATGCATAATTTTTAACACATATCATATATAGCAGAACTTTTTTAGCTGTAATCAATAAAACCTTACTATCTTGCGTAAGTTTGTCTTTCTGAACAAGTGACAAGGTGGGCATGATATACTGAACAAAAGTGTGTTTATGCTCTGACTCCCTTTGTAGAGCCATTTAAGAGAAACGATTTCTATGTAAGAAATGGAGATATAAACATTATCTTTGTGTATTAGATTAAAGGTACAAAACTATGAATTTTTGGAGCATTGAGGTAGAAAAGAAATTTTTTACAGCAGCGTTAAAAAACTTTGCTTCTCCGGAGAAATTATTTTACAAATTAACGGATGGGTACTTTGCATATGTTCCAAAAGGAAAAGATACAGAAGGGCAAGCTTTACAAAGTAGAAATTCTCTAATCGGGCAATATACCGAAAAATGGTGTAAAGACTTTTTTCAACCTATTGCAAATAAATTAGGGTTATTTGCGGTAAATAGTGTTGTTTGTCCCGAACTTGGATTATCCATTCAGAGTGATGCTGATTTAGCTTTCTGCACATCTGACGAAAGCGTGCAAAAGGCAGAAAACATCAAGCTACTTTTTGAAATTAAAATGAGCATTGTAAATAACTATACTTTGGAGAATGATCAAGTACATTTTGTAGGAGACTACAAAACACATAAAGGAAATCCTTCAATTCTTCGTTCTGATTCGATGCTTAAGGCTATAGGGAAATCTATTAATATTAGAGTTTCCGGAACGGAATCAACAAAAATTCCAATAATCATTCTTGCAAATAGTCCTATTACAAATAACTACTCAAAAAAAGTAGACTTTTTGAAGAAGTCGGGAATTATTCAAAGGTTCATTTCTTTATATCCAAATCCGACAATTGATTGTATTGAAAATACGGTTGGCAAGGGTTTTCAAACATTTAACAATTATCAAGAAATAAATAATTACATTACAGATGTTGTTCATTCTGATATGAATTTCTTTTCTTCAATGATATCAAAAAGAAAATTAGGTCAATTGATAACAATATCTTCAAAGGAAAAAAGTAATATTTTAAGAGCAGAAAAATTTTTAAGTCTAATACATAATTAGTATGAAAGAGATTAAGACATCAGAAAAAAGAAAAAAAGGGACTCAGTCAAGTTCATTTGGAACAAATGGCAGAATAAATCATGATGCATCCATGTTTTATAATTCAAAGTTGTACAGTGAATTGTCAAAAACTAAGCAAGTAAGTAAAGATACAAATGTATTTCCGGAAGAATTATTAAATACAACTATACTTGGTTCAGCGGAAACGATGTCAATGATTCCTGACAGTTCATTGCATTTAATGATTACATCCCCACCATATAATGTTTCTAAGGAATATGATAAAGATCTGTCCTTGTCAGAATATTTAGAAATGTTAGAAGCCGTTTTTAAAGAAACATATCGTGTTTTAGTTAATGGTGGGCGAGCATGTATTAATGTAGCAAATCTTGGCAGAAAACCCTACATTCCACTTTCGGACTACATTTCAAAAATGATGATTGAAATTGGTTTTAATATGCGTGGAGAAATAATTTGGAACAAAGCAGCTAGCGCTAGTCCGTCAACTGCTTGGGGTAGTTGGATGTCTGCTTCTAATCCAATTTTAAGAGATATACACGAATATATTTTAGTATTCTCAAAAGGGGACTATAAAAGAGATCGCACTAAAGCTGAGAAAGAAACAAAGCAAAATTCAATTTCTAGAGAGGAGTTTATGGAATGGACGAAGTCTATTTGGACATTCAATGCTGAGTCTGCTAAGAGAATTGGACATCCAGCGCCTTTTCCTATTGACTTGCCTTACAGATTAATTCAATTGTATTCGTTCAAAACCGACATAATCTTAGACCCATTTATGGGTAGTGGTACGACTGCTATTGCTGCATTAAAATCTTACAGAAAATATATAGGTTTTGAAATAAATCAACAATATGTTGACTTAACTAAAAAGAGAACTGCACCATTTCAAAATATATTAGAACTAGATTAGGAAGTGAAGCTACACAGTAAGTACATCTCCAAATATTGAAAATAATTTAGATAAATACAACAGAACATTCAGTGCTACTGCCTGAGAAGACAAACTGATTTTGCAAAAGACTATGAAGTGGTTTTATTTTCTATTGCCTAAATGCAGCGAGATATAGAAGTTGAGTGCATAGGGTTGGTTTTGGTCTATGGCGATCAAGGGGATTTCGGATAGATACATATCCAGACTGATGCCCAGTTCCAGTGCGAAGACTTTTTTGTCGTAGGCTCCCCAAGCGAAAAGTGCTGCCAATTTTGCAGACAGACCGGGTATGATCGAAAACTGATCAAAACCTTTAAAAATTCCTGCGTTACCGGCTATTCTTAAGGGGTCGAGGAACAGCTCGGCATTTTCTTCAGAATATTCTTCTATAGATATGTAAGCTTCTTCGGTTCCGGGATTGATCCTGATGAGCTTGAGCATATAGGGTTTGATGATACCGATATTGACTCCGCCCTCATATAAGTAGCCGATGGCCACTCCCTTGCGTTTTGATTTTTCGGACAGATAGTGTTTGGTTCCTATCATAGCCCTTATGGGAAAAAAATAATTTATTTTGCCAAAGGTATAGCTCTTCAGCCCACCGCTTAATTGTGTGGGGATGGTGGATTGGGAGTGTTCTCGGGGATGTCGGAGGTATCCGAGTTCTATTTTTTTGTAATGGGTTAGATTGTATTTCTCGAGTCTGCCAAAAGCATATGCTATGGAGTAACCATTGGTCCAAATAGCTGGTTGAATGCTCCATTCTGTATTGTAGATGATGCCTTTTTGTTGAAAATCAAATCCTTTGGGTTCGATGGTGCGCTGGGCGATGAGTCCGAAGCTGATGCTGCAGAAACTGACTAGAAGATAAAATAATCTAGAGCGGGCGTGCATGATTAATAGATTAAACTTTAAATTTAGCTTTTTTATATTTAAATCAGGCTATTTGTAGTAGATTATTTAAGAATAGATCAATAATTGTCCATGGTACTTATATACAGTGTTGTTGATCATCCTCGACTGAGATATACTTTGGATTTGGTATTTGGTCAGATCTTGGATGTTGGATATGGTCTGACGCGCGACCCACAGGAATTTGGGCGATTTGAAGGATTAAAGCTGTGGTATGGTGCAGGTGGGCCTCCGGATGTTGTATCGGTAATACCTTCCGGGCTTTTAGGGGCATCGGGTATGGAGAAGGTGCGTGTGCATATTTCCCGTAAGGGGGAGATACCGGTTTTGTTATTTGGGGGAGTTGAGGAGTTTGACTTATTGAGTGCTATTTTTTATATGGTGACGCGTTATGAGGAATATTTGGTAAAGGAGCGGGATGAGCATGATCGCTTTAGGCTTCGAGATTCGGTGGTATATACGGACAAGGTATATCGGTTGCCCTTAGTACATTTGTGGGTAGATGCACTCAGAAAGCGTTGGGGAGAAACAGCGCCAAAGCCTCTGTATAGTGCGTTGCGTATCGAGCCGAGTTATGATTTGGATTTTCCTTGGAAGTACAAGTATTATGGAAAGTGGAAGCATATTAAGGGGAGTGTTCGGGATATATTGCGTGCAAAACCGCAGTTGCTAAGTAAACGGAGGGCAGTCTTGAGATCGGAGTGTCCTGATCCTTTTGAGCGTATGGACTATATGCTTGGTCAGAGTGAGGGGGCGGTAGGTCGTCCTTTGATCTTTGTGCCTGTGGGTAGTTCTCCATCTTATTATGATCGCAATCGTACTTTGGAGCTTGAAGTCTATCGCGAGCTCGTATTGAGCTTGTCTGAGCGGGCTGAGTTGGGTCTGCACCCGACCTATGGGAGTTATCGTCGTGCTGATGTGATAGGGCAGGAGCGGCATGCACTTTCGGAGTTGGTTGGTGAGGTACATCGTTCTCGATTTCATTATTTGAGATGTCGTCTTCCGGAGAGTTATCGCGCATTGATTGCTGCCGGTATTCGACATGATTATTCTATGGGATATGCTGAGGATATTGGATTTAGGGCAGGTATCAGTACGCCTTATTATTGGTATGATTTGGAGCGAGAGCAAAAGACGGATTTGATGGTGCATCCGTTTTGTGTGATGGATCAGAGTTTAAAACATTATCAAAAGATGGATCCGGATACCGCTGTATCTGCGGTACGTCGAATAAAATCAAATATTGGAGACCTAGGGGGGATACTGTCTTTTGTTTGGCACAATAGTTCATTTGATGCAGACGAAGGTTGGGGTGGATGGGATCGTGTCTATGAAGAATTGCTGGCTTAAGTCTATTCGGAATGCGGAATATTTGTACTTTTATAGCCGACTAGTAGAAAAACTTAGCAAACTATGGTACACAATCTTTCGGAGCAGCAGTCTATAGTTAATCATTTTATGGCACAGTTGCGCGATGCAGAATATCAGAAGAGTCGCAATTTATTTCGGAATAATCTGCGACGATTGGGTCAGATATTTGCATATGAGATCGGTAAGAGAGTGGACTATGCAGCTCAGTCGATTCAATCACCTTTGGGGTCGCTGGACGTTCCTGTGATCAGCGATCGGATAGTACTAGCGACGGTATTGAGAGCGGGGCTTCCGATGTATGAGGGATTGTTGAGTTTTTTTGATGATGCGGATAGTGCGTTTATAGCATCATACCGCAAGCATCACGGTGATGGTAGCTTGGAGATCAACATGGAGTACATGACTTGTCCTGCGATGGGTGGCACGGTATTGATTTTGGCAGATCCGATGATAGCAACAGGTAAGTCCATCAGTAGTGCGCTGGATGCTGTCATAAGATTGGGTGTACCGAAGAAAATACATATAGTCTGTGCTGTAGCTTCTAAAGCAGGTATTGATCATATTAGTCGATTGTATCCGGAAGCGGATATATGGGCAGCGGCTATAGATGAGGAACTTACTGCCAAGGCGTATATCGTACCGGGTTTGGGCGATGCCGGCGATTTGGCGTTTGGATCTAAATCTCAATCATAGATATCTGGAAGATGGAGCATATATTGAGTCCAACTTGGATATTGGTTGTCGTCCTGAGTTATTTTGTTTTATTGTTCGTGATATCGGAGATTACGGGACGTAAGTCAGGAAATGAGGATTTTTATTTGGCTGGTCGTAAGTCTCCCTGGTATGTTGTTGCTTTTGGGATGATCGGAGCAAGTTTGTCGGGAGTTACTTTTATATCTGTACCCGGCTGGGTGGAGTCTCAGCAGTTTGGTTATATGCAGATGGTTCTGGGATATTTGCTTGGTTATTTTTTGATAGCTACGGTGTTGCTTCCTTTGTATTATCGATTGCAGTTGACATCGATATATAGTTATTTACATCAACGTATAGGTATAGCGTCGTACAAGACAGGGGCATCTTATTTTTTGCTTTCACGTGTGGTAGGTGCAGCATTTAGACTTTATTTGGTGGCGATAGTTCTACAACAATTTGTGACAGATCACTACGGTATTCCATTTTGGGCTACGGTGCTGATTACTATTGTATTGATTTGGGTATATACTTTCCGAGGGGGGATCAAAACCATCATTTGGACAGATACACTGCAGACTGCGTCGATGCTTTTGGCTTTGGGGCTAAGTATATGGATGATCGGACAGGCGATGGATCTCAGTCCCTCAGCTTATTGGGATCGAGTGATGGGTAGTGATTATAGCAGGATGTTTTTTTTTGATGGTGGTTGGACAAGTGACAAGAATTTTATCAAGCGGTTTTTGGCAGGAGCATCGATTGCAATAGTGATGACAGGATTGGATCAGGATATGATGCAAAAGAATCTCAGTATGCGTACGCTCAAGGATGCTCAAAAGAACATGTTTTGGTTTAGTATCGTCTTGGTGTTCGTTAATTTTTTCTTTTTGTTTTTGGGTGCATCGCTTTATCTTTTTGCTGCGGATAAGGGGATCTCTATACCAACAGATGTAGTACAAGGCAAAGAAGTATTGCGGACAGATTTGCTCTATCCTACGATTGCGATCAAGCATTTGTCTCCCGTTGTGGGTTTGACATTTGTGATTGGACTTATAGCAGCAGCTTATTCGAGTGCGGACTCGGCGCTGACTTCACTTACGACTTCATTTTGTGTGGATATACTGGGTATAGAGCGCAAAGGCTGGTCAGAAGACCACAAGAAGAAGACACGCTGGATCGTGCATTTTTTGATTTCGTTGCTTCTTTTTGCAGTGATCTTGGTATTTAGGGCCATCAATGATGGGGCAGTTATAGCCAAAATATTTCAGATTGCCGGATATACTTATGGCCCGATATTAGGCTTATATCTATTTGGTATGTTTACGAGCAGGACTATTCGTGATCAACTGGTGCCCTTGATCTGCTTGATGGCACCGATAGTGACCTATTTGATCAATGTGTATTCTGAAGATTGGTTATTTGGTTATAAATTTGGATTTGAGTTATTACTGCTCAATGGTTTTTTGACCTGGTCAGGCTTGATGATTTTTTCTAAGAAGGCTCAAAACTGACTAGTTTTCTATTAGACAAATACTCGTTTTGTCACTTAAGATTTTCTTATAATTTTTTAAAAATACTGATAATGAGTTATATATAAATAACTAAAATATCTAATAGGTCTAATTTCGTCGAAATTATATTTTATAACATCGAGCCCCTTTTATCCCAGAAGGCTCTATAAAATTATGCAGCTAAAGAATCCGTCCAAGCAGTCATTGCAGACCAATCTCAACTAAAAATTTTTTATTATGAAAAGAGGGGGGGATTTCTTAGAGTTTTAGCCACATCTCGGGGTTGAGTTTTTGTTGATTTTTCCAGAGTTCGAAGTGCAAAACATTTTCGTCAGATTTAGGTAGTTGGCCTATGACTTGGGTAGTGAGTACTTGGTCACCGAGATGGACACTTACGGAGGAGAGTTTGCTATAGACACTATAATAGTATCCGTGTTGGATGATGACGGCTATTCCGGCAGCCGGTATTTGTTGGATACTGAGTACTGTTCCGTCGAAGATAGCTTTGACCTGAGTATCTGCTTCTGAAGCGAGATCAACGCCGTTATTAAATATTTTTATGCCGGGCAGTAGAGGGTGGGACTGTTCACCGAATGGAGATACGATAACGGATGCATCTAGGGGTGGTCTGAAAAGGCCTTGGTTTTCTTCAAAATTGTCGGATAATTTGATATCTATTTTTTTGTCTGAATTATTTTTTATAGCCTCGATGATTTTATGTTGCAGGAGGGCTCTAGCTTTTTTTTGACTTGTGATTTGTTTAGATATTTTCTTTTTATTTTTCTGTGCTTTTTTTAATTGTGTATTGAATTCTTTTTTTTGTTCAGTGAGTTTCTTTTTTTGTTTTTTTAAGGTTTGGAGTTCGGATTGATTTGTAAGTAGTAAGCTATTATGATGGTTTTGGAGGCTGTCTAATTGATTGGACAATTCTTTGAGTTGTTCTAACATATTTTTTGTGCGTGTGTGGTATTGGTTGACATAGAGGTTTTGTAAGATTTTGGAGTTTGGGTTGATTAGAGTTGTATTGATTTTATTTTTGTTTTTGAGCCGATGCATATAAAGGCTATTGATGCGTTGGTCAAAGTTTTGGCGGATGTCTGTGGATTTTTTTTGCGTGTATTGTAGTTCGCTGATATATTGTCGGAGGAGTTCTTTGTTGATTTTTATTTTATCTTGTCTGAGTTGGAGGAGATGTTCTTGGGTTTTTAGTTTTTGTTGGATATTGAGCAGTTTGCCGGATGTTTTTTTGATAATTTTTGTGTATTTTTTGATTTTATTTTGGGACTGACGGATTTGTTGGTCGAGTTGATTTTGTTGGGCTTTTAGTTTGTCGATTTGGGACTGTGCGTTTCCGGAGAAGTGGAGGAAGAGCAAGAAGAGTACTATCCAATAAGAAGAGTTATATCTTTTCATAGTGATCGGGGATGCTAAAAGGAGTATTGGCAGGTTGATTGATCTTAGATTGAACGATTTTAAGTTCTAGGGTAGTCTGTGCTCCATTTTCTTCTATTGTTTGATAGATTCTTTCGGTGGGGTAATAGAATGCATCGGACAGGAGCATATACTCTTTTTGACTTACTTGGAGTTGTCCTTTTTTAGGGTGTTTGAGTGTAAGTCGATCGATCAAATAATCTAGAGCTCTGAGGTGATGGTTGAGATGGATATTATCATGCGTGGTAGATAAATCGTATCCGGTGCTATCCATGCGGCTTTCAAACTTGTGATCGGCGAATATAATCGGGTTGCCGATAAGTAGATTTTGTAATATTTTGAAGTCGAGGCGAATGCCATATTTGGTATAGAGTGATTTGAAGTGTTCTAGTTGGTAGGTTTTGTCGATGCGGTTGAGTACTTCGATGGACTCCGGGGTGATACGTGCTCTAAGGGCTTCGATGCCCAATTTTGTGACATTAAGCCATATGATGCTGTCTTTTTTTGAGCGGATACGAGCGGTTCCTCTGAGCGTTTGATAAGGGTCATCGTAGTGCAGTCGGACTTTCATACTGATCCAGTCAAAATCTTTGACTTGTTTCAAGAGTTGTTTGCTGAGAAACTCGGTAGATTGATCAGTGGGAGCGTGTGTTGCAGTCCATCTTTTGCTCGTCCTGCATTGGGTGAGTAGTATCAATATACTGAACAATAAACCGGTTCTGAACAATGCGTTCATTATTTTATTAATTTGATTATTTTTTTTCAAAAATCGATTGATATTTCATTTGCTTGAGCTGAGTACTAAAATCGGCTACTACATTTTGAAATGCGCTGGGGTGTTGCTTGTTGATGGCTATGGCGAGATCCATAAATTGAGGTTCTATGAAGGATATTTTATTAAAGTAGGCGTTAAGAAAATCAGCTGCATCTTGGTAAGCATTCTTGCTATAGGCGAGTAGCGCTCGGGAATATTCATTGAGTTTTGGTATTGAGATAGCCGTCATGTTTTTTGGATTCGTCGATCGATAAATAAATCGGACTAATAAATTGGTCTGGTACTTGTCCAATTTGCTAACAATTTTATCCATTTCCTCATCATAAGATGTGTTGAGCCGCTTGGCTACTTGGAGTACCTCGATGTCTCGGAGCAGCTGCCGGTTTTTTCTGCCTATGATTCGAGCTTGTTGGAGAGCGGGATCTACCTGAGCATTTTGTTGGAGTTTATAAGCGCTTAGTGCTTCGAAGTAGTATAGTCTGGCTTTATTGGGGAAGTAATCCAGAGCGTTTTGGACTTGATTTTGTAGGGTATTCCAGTGATGGAGTTTGGCTAGAGTGTATAGATATTGTTCCCAGACGGTATAGACTTGTTTATTGAGCTCCAGAGTTTTTTTGTATGCTTCGAGTGCTCGACCGTATTGTCCGCTATAATAGTACACATCAGCAGCGATGGCATGGGCTTTGGCAGATTGGGGATGTGATTTTATGAGCAGTGTACTCAGTTGTGTCAGTTCTTTGCTGAGTTGTTCATCATAATGCTCGAGGAGACTTTGTAGTGGAGGTATCAGCGCTTTTACTTTGGTATCGATATCTCCATTTGGGTCTAAGATGAGTGCTTTGAGTTTTTGGATTTTGGTAGAGTTATTTTGTTTGGGATTTTTTGTTTGGATATGCGCAAGATTTGCTCGAGCATCGTGTGGATCGAGAGAAAGGATTTTGTCGATTATTTTATTGTGTTTTGCTGTTTTGCCTATTTTTTGATAATTTGCTGCGAGCAGGTGTAGGATTTCTATATCTTTGGGGTAAACTTCAAGATATTTTTCCAGCTCGTTTATGGCATTTGTATGATCATCCGAACGGGTGTACAGATTGTATTTTTTTTGTGTGGTTTTTTTTTGTACTCCTGAAATGTTTTCGATTTGGTTATAGATATCAATAGCTTTTTGGTGTTGATGACCTTCGACGTATAGATAGGCGAGTCGCCACATGAGTTCATGGGCGCCTTGGTACTTACGGAGATAATTTTGTAGACTGGCAGCGGCATCCAAGAAGTTGTTTTGGCGCTCAAAGAGGTCTATTTTGAACAGGTGGTACCATTCGTTATTGGGGTCTATACTGATGGCTTTATCGATGGCATCAAGGGCGTCTTGGTCCTGTTGTTTGGCGTGTAGGAGTCGGGCTATTTCGTACCAAACATTGGGCAGGTTTCGTTTTTTGTCTACGAGCGATTGATATAGTTGGAGAGATTTGTCCACATTGCCAATAAGTTTTTCGCGACTGGCCTCGATCATAGTATATTGGATGCTGAGTTCTTCTTCTGTGCGATAATGCTCTTGTGCGGCAGAAGTAATAGCTTGTGCATAGCCTCCGATCACTGCACCGAAGATACAGAGCAAAGAGCAGAAAGATCTGGCGATTGTGTACATAGTCAAATAGATTGATATAATTAATTACATAACTTGATTAGCCTTGCTTTAGTTTTTTGAGGAGGACAATTATTTTTGGTAGGCTTGCCGATATGCATGCTATGCTTGTGATATTAAAACGAAAATAGACACAATTGTTTTTATTATTCGACGACGGTAATTTTCATCATATTGGCACGATATCTCTTGTAGAGGGGCATACTTCCGATATTGACAGCCAAATCCCCCGGCTTGAGTATTTGTTTTTGTTTGAGGATTCTGACCACATCTTCGATAGTTTCGTCCGTACTGACAAATTTGTCGTAATAGTGGCATCGTACGCCCCAGACGATACTCAGCATGGAGAGTGTATCGGTCAGATCCGAAAAAATATGAATAGGTGTTTTGAATCGAAAACTAGATACTTTGAATGCTGTATATCCGGAGCTGGTCATACCGATGATGGCTTTGCACTTGAGTTCTGAGGCTGTTTTGGCAGTATTGAGGCAAAGGACATCAGACAAGAAGGTTTTGGAATTTGGCTCCGGGACAGCTCTAGTAGGACTGAGGTCAAAGACCAATTCTGCTTCATCTATGATGCTGGTCATGGCTTGTACTACTTTTGCAGGGTGTTTTCCGACGGATGTTTCTGCACTGAGCATCAGGCAGTCTGTGCCATCCAGCACGGCATTGGCCACGTCGGTGATTTCGGCACGGGTGGGGCTGGGGTTATCTATCATACTTTCCATCATTTGTGTTGCGACCACTACCGGTTTAGAGGCTTGTAGGCATCTTCTAATAATATCTTTTTGGATGATAGGCAGGCGCTCCATCGGGACTTCGACGGCGAGATCTCCTCGTGCGATCATGATAGCATCAGCTAAGTGGATGATTTGGTCGATATGCGCCAGGGCTTCGGGTTTTTCGATTTTTGCCATAACACGAGCCGGATGTCCGTTTTGTCGTAAAATCTTTATAAGATCAGCAACATCATCGGGTGATCGGACAAAAGAAAGAGCAATCCACTGTATGGGCTGTTGGAATAAAAATTCCAAGTCCTTCAGGTCTTTATCCGTCAGAGAAGGAAGAGAAATATTGGTATCCGGGAGATTTACACCTTTATTGGAGCTCAAGATACCTCCATAGATAGTCTTGAGCTTGACGGTATCGATTTTGTTAGTTTCTACGACTTCGAAGATGAGTTTGCCGTCATCGATCAATATACGGTCTCCTGTTTGTACATCTTGGGCAAATTGTGCATAATTCATATAAATCTGCTTAATCGTCCCTATGCACTCTTTATTGACAAAAGTCAGAACATCGCCGGGGTTGAGCTCCAATTTATTATTTTTTATCGATCCGATACGGAGCTTGGGTCCTTGCAGGTCAGCGATGATGCCTATATGTAGATTTTGTTCTGAGTTGATCTGTCGTATACTTTCTATAACTTGCTGATGATCAGCATGGTTTCCGTGCGAAAAATTGAGTCGAAAGGCATCTACTCCGGCTCGGACTAGCTCCTCGAGTTTTTCTTTTTTACTACAAGCAGGTCCTACAGTAGCAATGATTTTAGAACGTTGGTGCGATAATATTTCCATGGGATTGGAACTTTTTAATGAGTGCTAAGATTGTACTAGCTGTTATGTGATATGCAGCTCGGAGGCAAAGATACTATTTCTGCATTTGAACTTTATGCAGAATAAGAATTTATGCCACTAAAGGGCACGAATATCGGATAACGGGTTATATTTGCATTTTTAAAAACAAAAAAATTTATTTGACTATGTCTGACATTACAGAAAAAGTTACCGCCATTATTGTGGACAAATTAGGAGTAGAAGAAGCAGAAGTTAAAGCGGAAGCGAGCTTTACGAACGATTTAGGAGCGGATTCGCTCGATACCGTAGAGCTCATCATGGAATTTGAAAAAGAATTCGATATCTCAATTCCCGACGAAAAAGCAGAGCAGATCCAAACTGTTGGAGATGCTATTCGATTTTTAGAAGAGGCTTTGGGTTAGAAAAGAACTTGATTTTTCTGAGAGCCACATATCATTTGATGTGTGGCTTTTTTTATAAGAGACATCCCCCGATTAGGGCTTTAAGGATAGATTGAAGGAACTGAGCAATGAGACAAAAAACAATAAATCACACGAAATAGGGCTCAACATAAGCCGAAAATTATATAAATTGCGGACATAAATCTTGAAAAACATATATGAATAGAGTAGCAATAACCGGATTGGGGGCACTAACACCCCTAGGAAATACATTAGAGACTTATGCTGAGGGCTTACGCCAAGGTGTCAGCGGAGCAGTACCTATCACACATTTTGATGCATCGAAGTTCAAAACACGATTTGCTTGTGAGCTAAAAGACTTCAACCTGAGTGATCATGTCGATCGTAAAGCGGCGCGTAGGGTAGACTTGTATTGTCACTATGCACTGATCAGTGTCCGTGAAGCATTGGAGGATAGTGGTCTGGACTTGGACAAGGTGGATAAGTCACGTGTAGGGGTCATCTACGGCTCCGGAATTGGTGGATTAGGCTCTATGGAGAAACAGATTGAGGAGTATCTGGAAGGGGGGAAAGTGCCGCGCCACAGTCCGTTTTTGATTACGCGTATGATTACTGATATGGCAGCGGGAATGATTTCGATAGAGTTTGGTTTTACAGGCATCAACTATGCCGTAGTATCGGCTTGTGCTACCTCTAATCATGCCCTAATCAATGCTGCTGACTACATACGTATGGGTAAGGCGGATGTAATTGTGAGCGGTGGAGCCGAAGCAGCTATCAACGAAACAGGTATCGGTGGATTCAATGCACTCAAAGCACTCTCGACGAGTAATGAGGCTTACGAGACCGCATCGCGCCCTTTTGACAAAGACAGAAATGGATTCGTACTCGGTGAAGGTGCAGGAGCAATCATTTTGGAAAATTATGCTTATGCCAAAGCACGCGGTGCAAAGATATACGGTGAAGTGTTGGGCAGTGGTATGACAGCAGATGCATATCACATTACAGCCCCACACCCTGAGGGCGTAGGAGCCAGTGCTGCTATGCGTCTAGCACTCCAAGAGGCCGGATTGGCTCCCAAGGATATAGATTATATCAATGTACATGGTACCTCCACCCCTTTGGGTGATATAGCAGAAATCAAAGCCATCCAAAATGTTTTTGGTGAGGCAGTATATGATATCAACATCAGTTCTACCAAATCCATGACAGGGCACTTGCTCGGAGCAGCAGGAGCCATTGAAACCATTGCAGGTTTGATCGCCATACGAGACGGATTTCTACCACCTACTATCAATCACTTTACTCCAGACCCGGCCATAGACCCCAAACTCAACCTTACACTCAATACTGCCCAGGAGCGTGATGTCAAGATATTTTTGAGTAATACTTTTGGTTTTGGTGGGCACAATACATCTATTGTTATCGGTAAAGTTTCATAATAATTTTGGGTACTTTTAGGAGTATATATAATCTGTACTTTTCAAACAATAAGGCTCTGGCCAAAGAGTTGTATGGATTACTTGGTTTTGTCCCGAACAAAATGTCCATATACAAAATCGCTTTTCAACACAAGTCTAGCAATGGTCAGCAAAATGGATCTCGTATTATCAATAACGAAAGACTAGAATATTTGGGTGATGCCATCCTCTCCACCGTAGTGGCAGACTATCTCTACCAAAAATATCCCAAGGGCAATGAAGGTTTCCTAACCAAAATGCGCTCCAAAATCGTCAAGCGAAAAACCCTCAACGAAGTCGGAGAACTTATGGGACTCGATATGCTGATGAAACAATTTAATCACACCAAACTCAGCGGCTCGATGCTCGGAAATGCCCTGGAAGCTCTCATCGGAGCAGTGTATCTAGATCAGGGTTTTGACCATGCACATCGTTTTATCACAGGCCAGATACTGCGCAAGTATCTAGATATAAACCAAATCGAGCATACAGATGATAACTTCAAGAGTATGCTGCTCGAGTGGGGACAAAAAAATGATCACAGTATCGAGTACCAATTGATCGAAAAATACAAATTTCAAAAAAGGGATCGTTATAAAATGGCGGTATTGGTAGATGGCCGGCGACGCGGAGTCGCTGATAATTATAACAAAAAAAGTGCAGAACAACAAGCTTCTAAAAAAGCCTGTAAGACCTTGGGTCTCATTGAGTCATCAAGTACATAATGGAGCTCTGAGATTGATCTGCACCGTATAAGAATATTTAGTTTCAAAGCATTTTCAGGAGCTTGGTCAGATATCCAATAACAATAAATTACTAGCTAAGGTCATATATTTTATATATTTGTCCTATGACGAACATTACAATTAGCAAAGATGAGGTAGAAAAATTGGTACGGATAGCATATATCCTCAAAACGGTAGCTCACCCGATCCGACTGGGTATCGTGCATCTGCTGGAGCAGCATTTGAGACTTTCGGTATCAGAGATATGCGAAAAATTGGACACAGAACAGTCGCTCACTTCGCATCACCTACAGACTATGCGTCTGAAGGGATTACTTAGCGTCAAACGCGATGGACGCCGCATGCTCTATTCGCTCAAAGAGCGAGAGATCTCTCTCATCATAGAGTGTTTGGAAAATTGTAAGTGCAACATGTAATCGGATAAAAATTTCATAACGCATGAAAATCAGATTACTCAACCAATCGATTCGGCTAAGAATATCAAAAAAAGATTTAGCAGAACTGGATAAAAACGGCAAACTAAGCTCTTTTACGGAGTTCGGGGGAAATAAACTATACTACACATTGCATAGTGGGGAAGTACCACAGCCTCAAGCATCCTTTGCGCACAATACCATACGTGTAGACGTACCAAGGAGTGCTGTGGAGAACTTAGTCCGCAGTAATTTGGTCGGTATTTTCCATAAACAAGTACTCAAGAGTGGAGCGATCATATCTATTAAGTTAGAAAAAGACTATAAATGCTTGACCATGCGCAACGAAGACGAATCTGATTTGTTTATAAATCCAAATGAAGGAAAAATCACTTGCTGAGCCTAAGCTCATAGACCAGCACGGCAGACAGATGAACTATCTGAGGATAGCCGTTACAGATCGGTGCAATCTGCGCTGTCAGTATTGTATGCCGAGTGAAGGAATCGATTTTCTCCAACGAAAAGATTTGCTCAGTTACGAAGAGATCATACGCTTGAGTCGCATTTTTGCACAGCTCGGAGTCAATAAAATTCGCTTGACGGGCGGAGAGCCTTTTGTACGTAAAGATATTATGTCCCTCATCCTTCAGCTCAATAAAATTTTCAAATCTATCCATATTACCACCAACGCCACACTGATTCATACATACTTTGATGCCTTGAAGTCCGTCGGGAGGCAACGCCTCAATATCAGTATCGATTCGTTGGACCCGGTACGCTTTGCCATGATGACCCGACGCAATGATTTTGAGAGGGTTTGGTCCAATATTATACAAGCTATCGACCTGGGATTTGCAGTAAAACTCAATATCGTCGTGATGAAGGGTGTTAATGATAGCGAGATTCTTGATTTTGTGGACTTAATCTTCAGATATCCCATTTCCGTACGATTCATAGAATCTATGCCATTTAATGCGCATAGCTCTACCGAAAAATATTTTATGTCAGCAGATGAGATACACCGCAAAATCAAGCTAAAGTATCCTGAGTTGAAGCACTTTGTTTCTGATAAAAATTCGGCCTCCTTACATTATGATCTGCCGGGTGCTCAAGGCAATATTGGGATCATTCCGGCATATAGCAGATCACTTTGTGCTCAGTGTAATCGGATACGGCTTACGCCAAAGGGGGAGTTGCTTACATGTCTATATGCAGAGCGTGGAGTTGATCTCAAAGAAAAAATGCGCAAGGGATATCAGGATGAAGAACTAAAACATCTCATCATAGATGCTGTCTCAAAAAAGAAAAAAAATGGATTTGAAGAAGAAAAGATGCGAAAAGACAATAAAGGATATTTTCAGAGTATGACCAGTATTGGAGGATGAGATCTCATGTATTTTATAATAAAAAATATTAATATTTGATAATGATTAGTAGCGCAGAGGCATTTAAGGTCGTAATGGATAGTACTGAAAACTTTGGTACGGAAAATGTATTCCTGGAGGATGCCGTCGGGCGTGTATTGAAGGAGGACATCCTTGCAGATCGTGATTTTCCACCATTTGATCGGATATGTATGGATGGGATAGCGATCAACTCGGTCTCTTATGAAAAAGGACAGAGGATATATCCGATTCAGGGTATGCAAGCAGCAGGAGCAAAGCAGATAGAGTTAGCATCTACCGAAGGATGTGTAGAAGTAGCCACAGGAGGGATCTTGCCCAAGGGTGCAGATAGTATTATACGATTTGAAGATCTGGATATAAAAAACAATCAGGCAAAAATAACCAACGAAATAAAGCTCAGGGCAAATATTCATTATAGAGGGAGTGATCAAAAAAAAGGAGAAATCATTATAAAACGAAATAAAAAAATTTCTGTAGCAGAGATCGGAGTATTGGCAACCGTAGGACAATCCATGATCCAAGTCAGCAAGCTCCCAAAAATAGCGATCATCACCACAGGCAATGAATTGGTGGACATCGATAAGAGACCGGAGGCACACCAGATCAGAAAGTCCAATGTACATGTATTGTCTGCACTGCTAAAACAAGATCAGGTGGTTCCGTCCATATTTCATATTCGGGATGACCAAGCCAATATGCATGAGCAGTTAAGCGATATATTAGCAACACATGATGTGTTGATACTGAGTGGTGCAGTATCCAAAGGGCGTTATGATTTTTTGACCAAAGTTCTAGAGGATTTAAAAGTAAAAAAACTACTGCACTTTGTCGCTCAACGTCCCGGCAAACCCTTTTGGTTTGGAAAACAAGAGCGTAAGACGATTTTTGCTTTTCCCGGCAATCCTGTTTCAACTACAGTATGCTTTTTGAAGTATTGTCGTCCTTGGATAGACAAAACTGTAGGACTAAAAAGAGAAAAACCCATGGTGGTATTGGGCAATAAAGTAACTTTTAAACCGGATTTGACCTATTTTGCGCAAGCTAGTACGCATTTAGATGCACAAGGAAGAATGATCGCCACGGTAAATCATGGCAACGGTTCAGGAGATCTGGCACACTTGACACAAGTCGATGGTTTTGTAGAATTGACCAAGGGGCCCGACGAATACCATCCGGGTGAGATGTATCCCTTTATAAAGATGCGCTAAATTTGCTACTATAATTCGATGACATTTTTAAAATAAGTTATGGCAAAAAGATTGGTAAAAATAGCTACCGAATTTAATATAGCTACCGCAACAATAGTTGAGTTCTTTCGAGATCGGGGATTCTCTATCGAAGACAAGCCTACTTCAAAAGTATCCGATCAGATGTACATTCTTCTCAAAGAAAAGCTCGGACAAGATAAATCAACTTCCAAAAAACTGACACATGTCACCGAAAAAGGAGTAGCTCGTATGGTAGATATCACCCAAAAAAAAATCACCAAGCGCGTGGCAGAAGCTCAAGCAATCGTAACATTAGGTGATAAGATATTGCACACATTAGAAGCCGGAGATTTTGCTACTGCAAAAGGCTCCGTTTTTGATACGGCGCGTTTGGCAGGAATTATGGCAGTCAAGAAGACTGCAGAGCTCATACCACTCTGTCACCTTCTGCCTATTACTTCTTGTGATGTGGATATCCAAAAAAAGGATGCCGAATCGCTCATAATTCGTTGTAAGGTAAAAACAACGTCCAATACCGGAGTAGAAATGGAAGCTCTACACGGGGCCACCGTGGCAGCACTCACTATTTATGACATGTGCAAAGCAATGTCACACGATATCGAAATTACAGATATTTATTTGTTAAACAAAACCGGAGGTAAAAGCGATTATGTCCGTTAAAAAACATCAAAAACATACCAAACTCGTAAGGAGAAAATCAAGCGAATTTGGCCGCTTGGCTTGGTCTTTTATGGGTGCGAGTTGTACACACATCCAGCAAATGTTTGATCAAATCCGCCATCGCTTACCACATCTCCATCTAGCTTTTGTAGATGCTGATCATCAGCTGAGTATCGATTTTGGACGTGTAGAAAGTCAAGAAAAAAGAATCCGAACAGAACATTTTTACTGGAACCAATACGACAGCCAATTCTTTTTTGATCGAGTAGATGCCACCTTAGTCAATGGAAATCACTATCCCGCAGAACGACAAATCGTCTTTATCCATCCGGAAAAAGAAGCATCACTCCAAAGACGGATACCGCAATTAACCCATGTAGATGCAGTGGTCAGCAAAAGCCCTCAAGATATCTATCCCTGGCTGATGGATATACTCCAACAGCAAGAGCAGGATGTGGCGATCTTGTCACCGGAGGATGATAAGGCATTATTGGGTTTTATCGAACATCAGATTTGTGTACATCGGGCACCCCTCAAAGCGCTGGTGCTGGCAGGGGGTAAAAGTACGAGGATGGGTACAGACAAAAGTCAATTGCACATCCACGGCCAAACTCAAGAAAACTATTTGGCAGATCTTTGTGTCGGTCTCGGCTTGGAGGTATATATCTCAAAGCGCCAAAGTACTGCATCGAGCTATCCGGTTATTGAAGATCGTTTTGATGATTTAGGTCCTTTTGGTGCGATATGTTCGGCATTTAGATATGACCCTAATACAGCTTGGCTGGTTATAGCCTGTGATTTGCCCAACTTGTCCGCCAAGCTTATCGGTGAGCTCATCCATCAACGCAACCCCTCTAAATATGCAACGGCTTTCAGACTCCAATCAAAACCCTTCCCCGAACCATTGATCACTATCTATGAACCGAGAGCATATAGTAGATTATTGCATTTTCTTTCTATTGGGCATTCTTGCCCCCGCAAAGTACTGATAAATTCGGATGTAGAGATTTTGATATCCCATGATGATTCTGCTTTTATCAATCTCAATACACCTCAGGATTTAGCAGCTTATAAAAAAGCTAATTTTCCAACGGATGCGTAATGAGAATCTAGATTCAAGTCACAAATCCGGTTTTTGTAAGAAAAAACATCAGACGCAAATAAAATATATCTTCCAAAAGCAGTACGAGTAAAAGGTAAAATCGGCTAATTCTCCTATTTAATTTATAGATGATAATTTATCTATCGACAAACATAACTGTTTAAGTCGAAAGCAAATGGGACAAAACACATAAAAGCGTCTCTATAAAAAAGCAACGCTAAGGTGTAGAATTGATCCAATAATGCCCATCTTGGTAAAACTCTTTTTTCCAGATAGGTACGCGTTTTTTTAATGCATCGATCGCAGTTCTGCATGCTGCAAAAGCTGCATCTCGGTGTATGGCCGAGACGGCTATGATGACTGCTATGTCTTTAATTTTGACGAGTCCTTTTCTATGATGCATCAAGATACGGGTGATCTCATAAGCACTAAATAGCTCATCAGCTATTTTATGCATTTCTTTTAACGCCATCGCATCATAACAATCAAAATCAATCGATCGAACCGTTTTTTTCATATTAAGATCGCGAATACTACCGACAAAAATACAGTTGCCTCCTGAACGCTCATCTAATATGTACTGATATGCAGCATCCACTGAAAGCGATTCGTTTTTAATGTATATAGACTTATTGGTCATATTCTCTTTTTGTTCGATGCTTTAAATTATCGCAAGTTGCGTTTTAGAACTTCTGTATTCATTATTATTATCCCCCGCTCACAGGTGGGATGATCGCAATCTCATCTCCTGCAGATAAGATAGTCTGATCGTCAGCTATGTTTTGATTTACTGCGATGCGATAGGTTTTTAACTGCCCAAATCCCTCATACATCCTATTGATCTTCTCCTTG
Source organism: Bacteroidota bacterium (assembly GCA_024277695.1). Lineage (GTDB taxonomy): Bacteria > Bacteroidota > Bacteroidia > Chitinophagales > Saprospiraceae > JAJRUR01. The sequence continues at coordinate 31,906 of JAJRUR010000060.1, forward strand.
AGATCTGCTACGCTTGATGATGTGTCGAGTTGGATCAGAAGACGAGGGGCACCGACGATATCACGAGCTATTCCAAAACACCATATTGAATATTCCATAATTTTATAGTATTAATATCAACCATTCGTATATTATTTTTAAACCGACGGATGCTATCAGAGCAGCAGCCATCAGACGGACTTGCCTAGCCGACCATTTTTTGATAGACATCCTGCTTCCGATTTGCCCACCTATTAGCACGGCTACACCTAATATCAACAAAAGACGGTAGTCGAGGTTTAGATTTCTGCTGAGCAAACCCAAAAAACCTGCGATCGAATTGGCCAAAATAAAAAAACTTGTGGTTGCTGCTATTTTTTTTGCATCAGCCCAATGACTTAAATACAAAAAAGGAGATAAGAACACCCCACCACCCAAGCCCATTAAGCCCGATACGAATCCTATAACACCTCCGATGGATAAAGAGTATAAAGTTCCTGATGTAGGCCGCCCTTGTTTATCCTCATATCTTTTGACGGTTACCATGCCTACGGAAGCCATGATGAGTAAAATGGCAAGTAGTATCATATAACTCTCTCTGTCCAGAGATATTCTACCACCAAAAAAAGAAAGCGGAATACTCAAGATGACAAAGGGCCATATACGGGACCAATCAAAAAGATTATTTTTTATATAATTTATAGTGGAGCCGGATACTACGATGATATTGCATAATAATGCGATCGCCCGCATAGAATTTGTGGGTAGATGGAGCAGTGCCAATATCGCCAAATAGCTCGATCCACCTCCAAATCCTGCACTGGAGTAGATTAAGGAGACGAGTCCAAACAGTAGTATTAGCCAGTAAATCTCCATACATTGATATCAACTACAAATATATCAAAAGCTTGTAGAGTTCTTTGGATTGTACCATGGTTTGGTCTATAGCCCTTATCTTCGTCAACTAAAAACTTATTCATGTCAGCAAATTCTATAGTACTCACCCACATCGATAAGCTGTATGGAGTGGAGTTGGAAAATAGTCAGATCAGAAAGGGATCTGCTATGAGCGAAATGAATGTAATCGACGATGCTTGGTTGTATATCCAATCCGGCAAAATACATAGTTGGGGCTCGATGAGTGAACTGCCTGAGCGATCTTGTACGCACTATGATGTCAAAGGAGGATCCGTTTTGCCTGCTTGGTGTGACTCGCATACGCACATAGTTTATCACCAAAGCCGGGAGGCGGAGTTTGTTATGCGGGTCAAGGGTATCAGCTATGAAGAAATAGCTAGGAACGGCGGAGGTATACTCAACTCGGCACTCAAGTTGCGCGAGGCAGACTATGAAGAATTGTTTGATCAAGCGCACAATCGACTCCAAGAGGTCATCGGATATGGTACCGGTGCCATAGAGATCAAGAGCGGTTATGGTCTTAGCTATGAGAGTGAGCTCAAAATGTTACGTGTGATACAAGGTCTGAAATTAGTCTCTCCAATACCGATCAAAGCGAGCTTTTTGGGAGCCCATGCAGTACCAACGGAGTATAAGCAACATCGAGACGACTATATCAAATTGATTACGGATCGTATGCTTCCGCAAATAGCTGACGAAGGCCTGGCAGATTATATGGATGTGTTTTGCGATGAAGGATTTTTTACGCCTGACGAAACTTCTGTATTATTAGAGGCCGGAGCACGCTTTGGCTTAAAGCCAAAAATACATGCCAATGAACTAGCTATAAGCGGCGGAGTCCAAATAGGGGTACGTCATCAAGCTCTCTCGGTGGATCATTTGGAGCGTATCGGTGATGAAGAGATCAGCGTGTTACAGAACTCTACTACTATGCCAACACTCTTGCCGGGGACGGCGTTTTTTCTAAATATACCGTATGCACCGGCACGAAAGATGATCGACTCAGGTCTGCCCGTAGCGCTAGCTACGGACTACAATCCCGGTTCCACACCTTCAGGCCGTATGCCGTTGATCCTGAGTCTGGCTTGTCTCAAAATGAAGATGCTCCCCGAAGAGGCTGTCCATGCCGCTACCATCAATGGCGCATATGCCATGGAGCTAGAGGATACATTAGGCTCTATCTGTCCGGGCAAACTTGCCCAGCTCATCATCACCAAACCTATGCCATCCTTAGCATTTCTCCCGTATGCTTATGGTAGTGACTTGATAGATCGGGTTTTGCTCCAAGGCAAATTCTTTTAATAATTTGGTCTTAGTA